>NZ_JAGDQK010000035.1:0-93739 GCF_017498755.1 Bacillus sp. XF8
ATAAAGTTAGTTTGTCTAGCATCTAAAATAAAAATTGACGTTTCACGTTGTTTGTTTCGTTCAGTTTTCAAAGAACTCGTTTGCCGCTCATTTGCGACTTCCTTATGTTAACATCTTCATTTTTCGATGTCAACTAAGTTTTTAATTTCTTTTTTCGCTTTCTGCTGTTTCGCATCAGCGACGGTTATTAATATAGCATGTAGAAAAATGAAATGCAACACCCTTTTAAAACTTTTTTATAAAAATAGCCAAGTTTCTTTATTAACCTCATATACTTAAATAAAATAGCCATTTTCACCTCTATCCAATTACTACATATATTCCAAAAGCTAATACCTCATTTGGCAGGAAATCATAACCCCGTTGTTAAAAACCTTAAGTTACGAATGAATATTTTACTCATTTATTATCACTACATTCCATTGAACAAACTTATCAAGGAGGAATATACATATGGACTATACCGATTTACTAATCAAGCTAGGTCTCTCTGCTATTTTAGGATTCGCTATCGGTTTAGAACGTGAGTTAAAGAGAAAACCACTCGGTTTAAAAACTTGCTTAGTCATTTCCATTATTAGTTGCCTCCTTACCATTGTTTCTATTAAAGCAGCTTATACTTTACCTCATACAGACCATATCAACATGGATCCACTTCGCCTTGCAGCTCAAATTGTTTCAGGAATCGGTTTTTTAGGTGCTGGCGTTATTTTACGAAGAGGTAATGACAGCATTGCAGGACTAACTACCGCTGCTATGATTTGGGGTGCTTCTGGTATTGGAATTGCTGTTGGGGCTGGTTTTTATCTTGAAGCAATTTTCGGCATGTGTTTTCTTATGATTAGCGTTGAGCTTATTCCATTAACGATGAAGTTTTTAGGTCCTAGGTCATTCAGACAACGAGATATTGCCGTCAAACTAGTCGTACGCAATATGGATAACATCCCCATCGTTATTGAAGAAATAAAAGAAATGGACATAAAAGTAAAGAACATGAAACTGAAAACACTAGAAAATGGCTCCCACTTTCTACACCTTAAATTATCTGTTGATCAAAAAAAGCATACCGCTGATGTTTATTATGCCTTGCAGCATTTCGAAAGCGTTCAGCAAACAGAAGTTGAAAGTATGTAACGCTATACAACGTTAAACAACTCTCTAAATAAATATAGAGAGTTTTTCTTTTTTTCATAATGGTAACAATGGATATAGCTACACAACATAAGGAGGAATAAAATTTTGAAATCACGAGCTAACCTAGTGGATGTATTTCGTAACTCCATTATTTTTCGTTTAGTCAGCTTCATCATCATACTTATCGCTACCTTTGGTTTCCTCATATATAAATTAGAACCAAAATACTTTTCTACATGGTTTGACGGTATATGGTGGGCAATTGTCACCACATTTACTATCGGTTACGGCGATTACGTCCCCCACACACCTGTAGGGAAACTCGTCGGCATGCTCCTTATTTTATTAGGAACAGGATTTTGCTCTTATTATATGGTGCTATTTGCTACTGAAATGATCAGTAAACAATATATGAAAATTAAAGGAGAAGAAGCCGCTTCTTGTCATGGTCATATGATTATCGTTGGTTGGAATGAACGCGCCAAACACGTAGTAAGTCAAATGCATATTTTACAACCAAACCTTGATATCGTGCTCATCGATGAAACACTTTCCCTGCTTCCGAGACCATTTCATCACTTAGCGTTTATTAAAGGGTGTCCACATCACGATCAAACTTTATTAAAAGCGAATATTAAAACTGCCCACACCATTTTAATAACGGCAGACAAAGAAAAAAACGAAAGCTTGGCTGATACACAATCTATTTTAAATATTTTAACTGCGAAAGGATTAAATCCGACTATCCATTGTATTGCCGAACTCCTTACTTCCGATCAAGTTCAAAACGCAACTAGAGCTGGCGCAACAGAAATTATTGAAGGAAATAAATTAACAAGCTATGTCTTTACTGCATCTCTTTTATTTCCTTCCATTTCAGGTGTGTTATTTACGCTTTATAATGAAATTTCAGAAAGCAAATTACAACTAATGACTGTTTCTTCATCATATATCGGAAAAACTTTTGAAGCTTGCAGTAACCTGCTTTTAAAGCAAGATACTTTGTTATTAGGTATACAGCGCGATGAACAATACCACATCAATCCCGTCCATTCTTTTATTATTATTGAAAGCGACATATTTATCGTAATTAAGCATTGATTAGATGCTGTTCTAGCTCTTGTACTAATACCTTTCCAATATCAATATATTTTCGTTTTATATTACCATCTGCATCTTTCGGTTCTGCAAATTGATCTAATCCACTCGCCCCAGCTGCCAGCGTATTTACTTGATCATCAAGTTCGTCTTGATATACATGCGAAAGAAGATACGGTGTTTCAAGACGAACCATTACACCTGGTACATCAAGCTCTCCTTCCACTGCTGTAAATGGCACTCGTAAAAACTGATAACCATCTTCTTCATCTATTTTATAATCGAAGCATCCTTTGTCATAATCCCAGTTACCGCCAATACTATAGCCGAGTGGTTTTAATGTTTCTTCTAATTTAAAAAGCGCATATGTATGCCCTTCTAAATTTGATTGAATTGGAATCAAGCTATTCATCCTTCCTAGATTTTTTTCTTAGCATGTCCGATTCCTATTCGTTCTAATATCAATATATCGGCGATTCGACATAACTCATCGACCATTAAGCAATATTCGAGAGGCCTCGTCCCGATTTTGCCAACAAAAAAAGCTGTCGGGATAATCCCGACAGCTTCCGCTTTTCTTTTGTCCAGCTACAATGGCTAGAATGATCGGTGGCTTCGCTTCTTCCGACGAGGCAAAGATCGCCTCTATGCCAGAAGCTCCATCCCCCTCCCATTCTGAACGAGCCATTTCCGCTTTTCTTCTGTCCAGCTACAGCGGCTAGAACCTCCGGTCATTTCGCTCTCTCGGTCGAAGTAAAAAACACTTCTTCGTCGAGAGCTCCAATGTCCTGCGGTTCTGAGCAAGCCGCTTCCGCTCTTCTTCTGTCCAGCTACGCCTCCTAGTCCCTTCCGTCTAAGAACCTTCCGCACAAGAAAGTAAAAAGCACTTTCTGTACAGAAGAACCTTAGCCGACGGGGCTAAACAGTCGGCTCCGCTTTTTTTATTTCAAACGCTCTTCTAATTCTGCTTTTAGTTCTTCGAATCCTGGTTTTCCAAGTAGAGCGAACATATTTTTCTTGTATGCTTCTACACCTGGTTGGTCAAATGGATTTACGCCTAGTAAGTAGCCGCTCATCGCACATGCTTTTTCGAAGAAGTATACAAGGTAACCGAATGTGTACTCGTTTAATTCTGGAATGTTTACGATTAAGTTTGGTACTCCGCCATCACTATGTGCAAGTAATGTACCTTCGTATGCTTTTGTGTTAACGAAGTCTACGGTTTCACCAGCAAGATAGTTTAAACCATCTAAATCGTTCTCATCTAATTCGATTTTTAGTTCATGTGTAGATTTTCCTACTTTAAGAACTGTTTCAAATAAGTCACGACGTCCTTCTTGAATGTATTGACCTAATGAATGTAAATCAGTAGAGAAGTTTGCTGAAGATGGGAAAATACCTTTTTGATCTTTTCCTTCGCTTTCGCCAAATAGTTGTTTCCACCACTCAGCAAAGTATTGAAGTGCTGGCTCATAGTTAACAAGCATTTCAATTGTTTTCCCTTTGTTGTATAGAGCATTACGCACAACTGCATATTGGTAAGCAGGGTTTTCTTCTAGCTCAGATTTTGCAAAGTCGTCACGTCCGGCAGCTGCCCCTTGCATCATCTCTTCAATATTTAAACCGCTCACTGCAATTGGTAATAAACCAACTGGTGTTAATACAGAGAAGCGACCGCCAACATCATCTGGAATTACGAATGTTTCGTATCCTTCTTCGTCAGCTAATGTTTTTAAAGCACCACGCGCTTTATCAGTTGTTGCATAAATACGTTTACGTGCTTCTTCTTTTCCATATTTCTCTTCTAATAATTTACGGAACAGGCGGAATGCAATTGCAGGTTCTGTTGTTGTACCTGATTTGGAAATAACGTTAATGGAGAAATCTTTACCTTCTAATACATCCATTAAATCTTTCATGTAAGTGGAGCTAATGTTTTGTCCAACAAATAGCACTTGTGGAGTTTTGCGTTGTTCTTTAGAAAGCGTGTTGTAGAAAGAATGATTTAACATTTCAATTGCTGCACGTGCTCCTAAGTAAGAACCACCAATACCTACAACAAGTAAAATGTCAGAGTCATTTTTAATTTTCTCTGCACTCTTTTGAATGCGAGCAAATTCTTCTTTGTCATATTGAAGCGGAAGCTCTACCCACCCAAGGAAATCGTTCCCAGCTCCAGTTTTTTCATGGATTGCATGATGTGATACTTTTACTGCATCACGTAAATAAGTTAGTTCGTGTTCACTGATGAACGATAACGCTTTAGAATAATCGAACGTTACATGTGTGCTCATCTTTTTCCCTCCAATTATGTATATGTATTTCTGTATTCACTTTAGCGAAACTGAAGGTGTAAATCAAGCAATTGGAGAATTGTAAACGCAACCAATATATATTTTTTAAAAAAAGTTCATTTTTTGCATAAAAATTCGCACTTTTCGGTATAGATGTATATACATCCTATAATAGATATTTTTTGTGTATAAAAACTACAAAAGACAACCATTCTATAAAGGAGTTAAGTTGTATAAAGCGTACTTCCATTTTCGGATTTCGCTTTATATCCACTAAGGTGGATTCTTACTACTCACGTACACTAAAAGCTTGCTTATGCTTCAAATTTAAGGAGGACTTATTCGAGATGAGTACTTTACAACGTATTGCATTAGTATTCACTGTAATCGGTGCCGTCAACTGGGGACTGATTGGATTCTTTCAATTTGATTTAGTAGCAGCTATCTTCGGTGGGCAAGGTTCAGCACTTGCACGAATCATCTACGGTATTGTTGGTATTTCCGGGCTTATTAACCTTGGTTTATTATTTAAGCCATCTGAAAATCTTGGAACACACCCGGAAACACGCGAAGTTCGATAATAGACAAGTATAATTCGCGTTTCTCATCCGACATACGAATATGATTGCATGCAATCATATTTGCTAATATATATCATAACAAAGTAAAAGAGGATCGCTGGTTTAGCGATCCTCTTTTACTTTGTTAACTGTGATTCTTCAATCCACTCTGTTAACTTTTCGCGAAGCGTATTGAACCCTTTATCAGACGGCTTGGGTACCATGATTCTTCCTTGCTTACGCTTTGCTGCTTTTAACGATAAACTCATTTTTCTGTGTTCTTCATCAATTGAAAGTACCTTTACTTCTACCATATCTCCGACCTTTAAAAATTCATGAATATCTTTTACATATCCATTTGTAATTTCAGATATATGCACAAGTCCTTGCGTTTCTTGATCCAATGCTACAAATGCACCGTAATCTTGAATTCCAGTTACTTTCCCTTTTACAATCACTCCTGTTGTGTATTGTTCTGACATATGAAACACTCCCATACGTTTACCAGTTTCCCTGCTATTTACAGGTTGCAGTAAAAGTACTCACCTCAACATGTAAACGAATGTCGCTACGCAAAGTGAGTAACTGCTTATAAATACCCGATTGGTGAAGGCTCATTCTAAGCAGAAAGAAATATACCACTTGAGAAAAACTTCACTCTATATTAGTAAATTATACCACCAGCTCCCGTTTCATTCAAAATCCATGAAAAAGTTTCCTTTAGTAAGTATAATTTTCAAATATTGGGATAGAATACTAACACATGGCTTTCTAGTATTCCCCCCCTTTTATGGACAAAACGTATTCTGTTTTGTCCTTTTTTTATTCTCTATAAATCGTTTCATTCGCTTCATCGCTTCCATCAATTGTTCAAGCGAAGTTGCATATGAACAACGAATAAACCCTTCACCGCTCTCACCAAATACACTTCCAGGTACAACTGCTACTTTTTCTTCTAACAATAATTGTTCTGCAAATTCTGCTGAGGATAATCCTGTTGAAGAAATGGAAGGAAACACATAAAAAGCTCCGCCTGGCACATGACATGTTAAGCCCATTTCATTAAACGATGTCGTCATAAAATTACGACGCTTTTTATAACTGTCTCTCATTCGAATGACTTCATCATTCCCAAAGCGAAGCGCTTCCAATGCTGCAAACTGTGACATCGTTGGTGCGCACATCATTGAATATTGATGAATTTTCAGCATCAATTCTGAGAAATGTACAGGAGCCGCAATCATTCCGAGGCGCCATCCAGTCATCGCGAATCCTTTTGAAAATCCTGAAATTAAAATCGTATGATCGCGCATATTTTTAATGCTCGCAAAACTCGTATAAGCTTCGTCATATACAAGCTCTGCATAAATTTCATCAGATAATACAATGAGATTATACTTTTCAACGATTTTTGCGAGCTCTCCCAATTCAGACTTGTTTAAAAGTGCTCCGGTTGGATTATTTGGAGAGCAAAGTAAAATTGCTTTTGTTTTTGTTGTAATGGCTGCTTCAATTTGCTCCGGTTGTACTTTAAATGCCGATTCTAAAGAAGTTGCTACTGGAACTGGCACTCCGCCAGCTAATGTAACAAGTGGCGCATATGATACAAAGCTCGGTTCAATAATGATCACTTCGTCACCAGGATTTATAATAGCGCGCATCGCAACATCTAATGCTTGGCTCGCCCCAACTGTAACAATAATTTCTTCATTTGCATCATATGAAACATGAAATTGCTTTTGAAGATACTTTGCTATTTCTTGACGTAACTCCAATAATCCTGCATTCGCAGTATATGCTGTATATCCTTCTTCTAACGAACGAATACATGCCTGCCTTACATTCCATGGTGTAACAAAATCCGGCTCTCCCACTCCAAGTGAAATAACACCTTTCATACCTGCCGCTAAGTCAAAAAACTTACGGATGCCGGATGGTTGTAAAGATTCTGCTGCTCTTGATAGTTCAAACTGCTTCATGGTGCCACCACAATTCGTTTATCATCATCAGTTTTGTCATAAATAAGTCCCTCATGTTTATATTTTTTCAAAATAAAATGTGTTGTTGTTGACACAACCGATTCAATTGTTGCTAACTTTTCAGAAACAAAGCTTGCCACTTCACTCATACTTTTTCCTTCTAACGTAATAGAAAGATCGTATGTCCCTGACATTAAATAAACAGATTTCACTTCTGAATAACGGTAAATTTGCTCTGCAACAGAATCAAAGCCAACGCCATGCTTCGGCGTAACCTTCACATCAATCATAGCTGTTAAACCGCTATGTTCTTTTACTTTTGTCCAATCTATATGTGTAACATAATCAACAATGATTTTTTCTCTTTCTAATTTCTCAACCATTTCTTTTACTGCTTCTACTTCTATATTTAACATTTTCGCTAAAGTTTCTACGGATAAACGACTACTTTTTTCAAGACAAGCTAATAATTCTAATTCTTTTTCAGTCACCATATTCTTCATCCTTCCTTTTCTTTGTTTCTAAATTATACAGACACCCTTTTATGTTTGAAAAGAAGATTTTTTTAGAGAATTATGTAAAAATAAAGTGAAACTTTAATCAGTGGAGGTCTTCTTCATCCCCGCTGATTATTAGCCCTCACCAATCGGGCTTTTACAGGCAGTTGATCCTCACCTATCTTCTTCGCTTCTCTCTAACTATTTAGGTGAGGATTTTACTGCCCGTTAAAGTGGGGTAAAAAAGAAAGGGGTTGAAACCGTGAAACCAAAAGTATATATTGCTGAACGCGTTCCAAAATTTGTAGAAACATATATCTCTGAGCATTGTGAATATGAAAAATGGGATAGCAGTGAAAAGATACCTCGTGAAGTTCTATTAGAAAAAGTAAAAGATAAACATGGTTTGCTTAACTTTGGTTCCAAAATTGACGAAGAGTTGTTACAAGCAGCTCCTCACTTAAAAGTTGTAAGCAACATTTCTGTTGGTTATGATAATTTTGATTTAGAAGCGATGCGGGACAAAAATGTGATTGGAACAAATACTCCATATGTATTAGATGATACCGTTGCTGATCTTGTTTTCGCCCTGATGCTATCAGCTGGACGCCGGGTATGCGAACTTGATTCTTATGTAAAACAAGGGAATTGGAATGCTGAAATTAAAAAAGAGCACTTCGGGCTGGATGTACATCATAGTACAATTGGAATTATTGGAATGGGCCGAATTGGAGAGGCTGTTGCCAAGCGAGCAAAATTCGGATTCGATATGAATGTTCTGTACTATAATCGTCGCCGTAAAGAAGAAGCTGAACAAAAATTCGAAGCGACGTACTGTGATTTAAACACACTACTAGCGCAATCGGATTTCATCGTTCTTCTGACTCCTTTAACAGAAGAAACATACCATCTCATCGGAGAGAAGGAATTTTCATTAATGAAAGAAACAGCGATTTTCATTAACGCTTCTCGCGGGAAAACAGTCGATGAACCTGCATTAATTAATGCGCTGAAACAAAAGAAAATCTTTGCAGCAGGCATCGATACATTTACACAGGAACCGGTCGAAAAAGATAATCCGTTATTATCCTTAACCAATGTTGTTACTTTGCCACACATTGGTTCTGCGACATTAAAGACAAGACACGAAATGGCGATGACAGCTGCGAAAAATCTAGTAGCTGGATTACAAGGGAATACGCCGCCTAATATTGTGTGTGGATAAAGTGAAACTTTAATTAGCCCGCACCAATCGGGCTTTTACGGGCAGTTAACTTCTTTGCTTTCGCTGAATTTTGAGGCGGAAGTATTACTGCCCGCAAATAGCGGGATAAAACTAAAAAATACCAAAGGCAAGATGGATCTCCATCTTGCCTTTTTTTGTTAACATAAATCTTTTTCTATTAGGAGATGATATGAAAAAAATCAATGGAGTGAAAAAAAATGAAACATGAGATAGCGCATCCTTACTTCACTTTTTCCACTCGCGGCACTACTGTTCATTACGAGTTATATGAGCACCAGAGTAAAGAGGAAAGACCAACTTTTGTACTCGTTCACGGTTTTCTATCATCCTCATTTAGTTACCGGCGACTCATCCCACTGCTTGCAAAAGAAGGAACTGTTGTCGCACTTGATTTACCACCGTTTGGAAAAAGTGATAAGTCAAATCAATTTACATATTCCTATCATAATTTAGCGACTGTAATTATCGATTTAATGGAACATTTAGCATTGCAAAATATTGTGCTAGTCGGTCATTCAATGGGCGGACAAATCTCACTCTATGTCAATCGCATACGTCCTGATTTAATTGCAAAAACAATCTTACTATGTAGCTCAAGCTACTTAACAAGGGCTAAATTCCCGCTCATCTACTCTTCCTATTTACCGTTCTTTCATTTATACGTAAAAAACTGGATTATAAGAAGAGGCATTGTTCATAATTTAATGAATGTCGTTCATGACCACTCTTTAATTGATGATGAAATGATGGAAGGCTACGCCGCTCCCTTTTACGATAACCGCATTTTCCCTGCTTTAACGCGAATGATCAGAGACCGCGAAGGAGATTTATCGTCAGCTGAATTACGAAAAATTGAAACGCCAACTTTACTCATTTGGGGTGAAAAAGACCGCGTTGTTCCTGTTCATGTTGGGCACCGATTACACGAAGACTTGCCAAACTCTAAGTTTATTTCATACGAAAATACAGGGCACTTACTACCGGAGGAAAAACCAGAGCATGTATATGAAGAAATCATGGCATTTTCAGCACAGTAGTATCCATATATCGGCGATGCGACATATCGACCATTCTACAAAATGCGACATGAACTTCCTATCAAAAAACAAAGGCTGTCGGAACACCCGACAGCCTACAATGAACAACTTCCGCCTTCTTTTAATATGAGTAATTCCGCTGCTAGCTTCTCGCATTTTTCAATAGCTGGTACTTCTTCAAACGACATGAAATAAATATGCTGGATTTTTTTTGCAATATATTTCGGATCGTCAAACGCGCTTACCACGTACACAACATCGCTTGCTTCTGTTTCATAAAATTCCGGTCCCATTTGAAAAGGATCCCAATTCTTCACCAACTCTACCATCTTTTCATATGCACCCATCTACTTCCCGCCTTTTCCACTTTTTATCATTGAGAATGAAGAAATTTCACAATAATAAAAGTTTCACTTTAATTCTTTTCTTTATCGTATCATATCAGCTATTCTAGAAGAAGTGAGAGAACTTTCACAAAATAATTCATCAAAAGAGAGGAGAACATATATGCAGCAATTTCACAAAACTGTAAACCGCCGAGGAACCCATAGTGTGAAGTGGGATACATATCCAAACAAAGAGCTTCTTCATGCATGGATTGCAGATATGGATTTTGAGGTCCCAGAACCAATTCAGACTGCACTAAAAAAACGACTTGAGCATCCTATCTTCGGGTATACAATACCGCCAGAAGAAATCACGGATACGATTTGTCAGTGGACGAGAAGCCAATACAATTGGGAGATCAAAAAAGAGTGGATTGTATTTAGTGCGGGCATCGTTCCTGCTCTCAGCACTAGTGTGCAGGCTTTAACGAATGAAAATGATACTGTACTGGTGCAACCACCTATTTATCCTCCATTCTTTGATATGGTCATAAAAAATCAGCGCCGCCTGTGTGAAAACCCATTACATTTGCAAAATGGTTTTTACACAATGAACTTTGAACATTTAGAAACACAGTTTAAACAAGGTGTAAAACTCATGCTTCTTTGCAGTCCACACAATCCTGTTGGCCGCGTTTGGACAAAAGAGGAGCTCACAAAACTTGGAACACTATGTGAAAAGTACAATGTAACCATCGTCTCAGATGAAATTCATGCAGACATGATTTTCTCAGGTCATACACATACACCATTTGCTTCATTGTCCGAACAATTAGCAATGCGCACCATCACTTGCATGGCGCCAAGTAAAACATTTAACATTGCAGGCTTACAAGCATCTATTATTATTATTCCTGACAAAAAACTTCGCCACGCCTTTACATCCGTACAACAACGCCAAGGATTCCACGGATTGAATATATTTGCTTATACCGCAATGCAAAGTGCCTATACAGAATGTAACGAATGGTTAACAGAAATCCGTTTATATATGGAAGAAAATGCTCGGTTTGCTCGTGAATTTATTGAAACGCATATTCCTGCACTTTCTGTCATTCAATCAGAAGGTACTTTTTTACTATGGGTTGACTGTTCTCGCCTTGGACTGTCTCAAAATGAACGCACAAAACAACTTGAAGACAAGGGAAAAATTATCGTTGAACCAGGTGAAAAATACGGAGCAGGCGGAGAGCAGCATATTCGTATTAACATCGGTTGTCCAAGAAAACAACTTGAAGAAATACTGAACAGACTTAGGTATACATTTTCATAGTCAACTAAAAAAGCTACCCTTTCGAAGGTAGCTTCTATTTTTTATTATTAGCTGATGCCTTTTTTACAATGACACCACAAGCTATTCGATTCCCTGAATTTCCAGCAGGCTGTGTCATACCATCATCAGGCTTTTCCGTAATAATGATAGATGCACCATCTTTTCGATGAATCGTCGTTTTTCCTTCTTCAAGTGTTATTTGGGGTGCCTCGATATCTGCCTTAATCTTCCCTGTATCATCAGCAATTACATTTGGCAAATCACCGTTCTCTGCTCCCTTTGGATTCATAAGTCCATGTTTTTTTTCCTTATCTAGATTAAAGTGATTACCAGCTGATATGAAACGAGGTGCTTTACACTCTCCAATTTCATGAATGTGCAATCCATGAGCTCCCGGTTTGAATCCTTCTGCATTAATGGATATTTTCACACCACTTGTTTGCTGAGTGACCTTTGCTGTTCCAACTTTATCACCAGAAGCATTATATAATTTCACATCAATTTCTTTTGGATTTCCTTTATCACAGCCTGCCATAAGAAACAGCAAACAACACCCGAATAAAAGCTGCTTTTTCATCACAATTCCCTCCAAAATACATTCTGCCCTTAGATTGTCCGAGCATAGAGGGAAACATACAAAAACGAATTAGTGTTTCTTTTCCGCTAACAACTTTTGTTCCACTTTCTGCAAACGCTCTGCCTCTTTCTTTGATACGCGAATAAACATGCGCCACGTTGCAATTGCACCGATTATAAATAAAATACAAACAATCCCTGGAATAATATATTCTGTTTTATCTTCTGGAAAATATAAAGGCATCATAAAGATCACTCCTTTGTTTTTTCTACAGTTTTGGTATCTGTAATGTTTCTCCTACTGGTTTCACACTTTCCAATTCTTTATGAACCATGTCTTCTCCGGCAAGCGACTTAATAACCCAAGATACTAAGTCTTGTGCGGCTAAACATCCAGCAGCAGTCGATATGTTATTAACATTCACGAAACTCTCTTCTACAACTGAACACCATATTTCAATAACTGCCTCGCAACTGTAAGATAAGTAGTCGCTCTTTTTCCAGTTAATAATCTCAGTACCCCAAGTATTAAAGCACCCGAACACATGGAACCGATCAGTTGTTTTTCAAGATTTTGTTTAAGCTGATTTAAATAATCCGGGTCATGAATAAGAAGCCGTACTCCTGGGCCACTAGCAAATATAACTGCATCCGCATCTTTCATATCCTCAATTGTCCCTGACATAGGAATAGTAAGCCCCGCCACCGATGTATGTACTGCTTTCGTTCCTACAATCTTAACTTCCCAATCCTTTATTTTTCCAACCAATCTTACTCTATTTAGTAAATCCCACGGCAAAAATACATCTATATCTGTGAATTCATCGAAGCAAACGATGCATACCTTCATCCTTTCAACTCATCAGAATTTTCTGTTATATCATTTTAAAGTATAACATTTCTCTCATCACAGGCGCACTTAACTTTTCAAAATCATTATCCAACAAATGATTTCTTTGACTCTATTCCCCACTTTCCTTACTATAAAATTGAGGTGAAAAATATGAGCGAAACATTCCAAATTGGTGATATTGTTACTGGTATCTATAAAACAGGAAAGTATATTGGTGAAATTACAAACAGCCGTCCTGGGAGCTATGTTGTCAAAGTAGTAGCTGTTTTAAAGCATCCTACGCAAGGTGATTTACATAATGTAAAACAAGCGGATGTTCCATTTTTCCACGAAAGACGTGCTTTAGCTTTTCGCGAACAAACAAATATCCCGCAAACAATGGTTAAAAAATATGAAGGTGACATACCGGATTATAAAGAATCTCTGCAAATCGCATTAGAAGCACAAATGAATGCCTTCTCAGAAGATGATTCTCCGTTTGCGAGGCGTAGTTTGCAAACGCTACAGCAATTAAAACAAGATTACAAGCTGTAAAAACAAAACGACCAAATTACATAGTTTGTAATTTGGTCGCTATTGTGTACTCACTTTCTTTAATACTTTCGAAAAGTCAATGAGCTCACCTAAAGTCGGCGGAGATGGCTTTACTAAATATTCTTTGTCCTTTTCGACCAGCTTAAAAATATTATATGTCGTCATCGCATCATCAAGCGCACAATGATGCTTCCCCGTTCCTACTTTCCCGTAGGCTTCAATCGCTTTCCATAATCCAGTTTGATTCCGTTCGCCAAAGAAGCGTTTATACTCGAGTGATAAATCTCGGCATTGTCCCGAAAAAGGAAATGCTACACCTACAGCCTCACAATTACGCTTTAATACTTTCATATCCATATTGCCCCACGTTACAATCGTTGTTTGACAACGTTTTTCATATTGGACAAGTTTCTCAACAAGTTCCAAAAAAGAAATCCCTTCATCTACTGATTCCTGTTTAATACCTAAAAATTTTTTGCACCGCTCTGTTAAGCATGAAAAAGTTTCCGGCCTTACATAAGATGAATACGTATCTTCCACTACACAATCAATAACTGATACAAGTCCCACCTCAATAATCTCTGGGAAAAAACCATTTGGTTTTTTCCTATTTTGAGGCATCGTGAACTCGAAATCTAAAAATAAAAATTGTTTTTCATCCATACGATCCCTTCCTTATCATTTCGTCTACTTTGTCCTCCTACACGAACAGGCTCGAATGCTAATCATTCAGATTGGATGTATCTTATGTATATGTCAAATAACCGCAAATATTTTCAAAAAGGAGAAAAATTCATTTCCATAGAAAATATGACAAAACAAACCCTTTCATTTACACCCGACATTTTTCTACTTTATAATGGCTTTAAGTGTGTTTCTTCCAGAAATTTATGACACACTAAGAAAAGTTATTCGAAAGGAGATGGAATTTTTGCACGAAACAACGCAAGAAATTGCAAACTGGCAATATTACTTTGCAATCGCAGTCTTTCTAATTACATATGCCATTATCATTTCAGAAAAAATTAATCGTGCTGTTATCGCCCTTCTTGGCGCCGCACTTATGGTAATCTTTGGCGTCGTTGACCTGCACACTGCTTTTACAAAACATATTGAGTGGGGAACCATCACACTACTCATCGGTATGATGATTTTAGTAAACATTACAAGTAAATCAGGCGTATTCCAATATGTTGCAATTAAAGCCGCTAAACAAGCACAAGGAAATCCAATTAAAATTTTAATTTCTCTTTCCTTGCTTACCGCACTCGGTTCTGCATTTCTAGATAACGTAACAACTGTACTTCTCGTTGTTCCTGTTACTTTATCTATTACGCGCATTTTACAAGTAAATCCTGTTCCATATTTACTTTCTGAGATTATTTTCTCAAATATTGGGGGAACTGCAACATTAATTGGTGACCCACCAAACATTATGATTGGTTCTGCGAACAAGCATTTAGATTTTAATGCTTTCTTATTCAACTTAGCTCCAATCGTAATTATCATTATTGCTGTAACAGCAACAATGATTTACTTTATGTACCGCAAGCAGCTCATCGCTGATCCTGTACAAGTTAAAAAATTAATGAGCTTAGATGAAAAGCAATACATTAAAGATGCTGTATTAATGAAAAAATCTTTAACGGTACTTGGTCTTACAATTCTAGGTTTCATGACTCATTCTATTTTCCACATTGATGCAGCGATAATCGCATTAACAGGTGCTACTGTACTTATGCTAATCGGTGTAAAAGAGCATGAAATTGAAGAAGTATTTGCTCACGTAGAGTGGATTACAATTTTCTTCTTTGCTGGTCTATTCGTACTCGTTGGTGGACTTATCGATATCGGACTTATTAAAATGCTAGCTCAAAAAGTAATTAATTTAACAGGTGGAGATATTTCTTACGCATCTATCCTTATTTTATGGGTATCTGGTATTGCCTCAGCAACAATTGATAACATTCCATTCGTTGCAACGATGATTCCACTTATTAACGATATGGCAGTCGGTCTTGGTCTATCACCTTCTGATGCACAAATCGATGTACTATGGTGGTCATTGGCACTCGGAGCTTGTCTAGGTGGAAACGGAACATTAATCGGTGCTTCTGCTAACGTAATCGTAGCAGGAATCGCAAGTCGTGAAGGACATAAATTTAGCTACATGGACTTCTTAAAATTCGGTTTCCCAATTATGATCGTTTCAATAATTATCTCTCACATTTATATTTATCTACGTTACTTAATGTAGTTATAAAAAGCGGCAGTAGCTCGCTTAAAAGTCACTATAAAAAAAGCTATCGTCACACGCGATAGCCTTTTTTATATAATAATATCGACCGCTTCTCATCATATATCGGCGATTCGACACAACCTATCGACCGATCGACAATATGCAACATAATTATATACAATAAATTCTAATATTTCGTTGATTCATTTCGAATTAAAAACAGGTGAATCGGAAGAAAAATGGAACATGTTATCACATGAATAATCGTAAATAATACTGAATTCGTACCATACCGGTCCAAAATGGCATATACCAAATAAATTGACAGAACAAGCGAGACTCCTGTTGCTAGCACACTTATAATCGGAACAAAATTCAAAATAAAACATAGAACATATATCCCAAATACTTTCCACCCTGCCTCTTCTTTCAAAAAGCCAGGCAACTTCTCCCTTGCCAAATCCCCCCACACTTTACTATTTAAAAACGGAATAAAAGCAAGAACACCATCATTAGCACCATCATTTTTCGCCATCGTATAAAGTGCAAATGCCGTTAATACATACGCAAGGATACCCCAAATTACGATAATTAAAATAAAAGTAAAACTTAGCGCTAAAAAACCAGCAAATATACCTTGATCTTCCATTGCTCCCTCTCCTTTCTACTCTCATCATATTTTTATATCCATTTCGTATTACTTCTTTATATAATATGAACAAGAAGCCTGAAAGGAGAACGATTTTATGCACCTATTTGTCAAAGCCTTACAGCAACAGTTTATCGCACATCAAAACCCTGAAAAAGCCGAACCAATGGCTCGTTATATGAAAAATCACTTTCCCTTTCTCGGTATTCAAACACCGGAAAGAAGAAAGCTATTACGTGAAGTAATACAAGTACATAAAGTTCCAGACAAAGAGGATTTTCAAATCATCATCCGTGAACTCTGGTCTTTACCTGAACGTGAATTTCAAGCCGCCGCTCTTGATTTATTACAGAAATATAAAAAACATCTCACTAAAACCCACATCCCTTTCTTAGAAGAGCTCATTACAACAAAGTCATGGTGGGATTCCGTTGATGGTATCGTCCCTACATTCTTAGGGGACATCTTCTTGAAACATCCAGAGGCCATTCCTACCTATATTCCGAAATGGATTGCTTCAGAAAATATATGGTTACAGCGTTCCGCAATTTTATTTCAGCTGAAATACAAAAAACAAATGGATGAAAAACTTCTCTTCTCAATCATTGGACAACTCAAATCTTCAAAAGAATTTTTTATCCAAAAAGCAATTGGCTGGGTACTTCGTGAATATGCAAAAACGAGCCCAAATGTCGTATGGGAATACGTTCAAAACAACGAACTCGCTCCCTTAAGTAAACGAGAAGCAATTAAGCATATTCGTGCAACAATGAGCGTCTCCTCAGAATAGAGAGTAGTAAAATAGGCGAAACTCTATCATATATACATTTTGATTTTCCAACATACAACTCGCGGCTATGAAGAAAAAAGGGACCTGCACTTATTTTCTCTCTTTGTTTTCACATGGCATGGGGCGAAAGAAGGATCTGACCGCTTCTATCCACGGCCGGATCCTCTCTCCCACCCCAAAAAGAAAGGTTTTCTATCAGTTTTTCTATTTGTATGTATGCAGATACAAGCGTTCCTCTATTGTGATTTAAAAAGGAACGTGATAGAATATGGTCATTATTATTAAATATAGTAGCGATGACGGACTTATAAGTACTTGCACAAAAAGCGATTCAGGGACAGTGAAAGCCTGAAAAAGCGAGGAAACGGCAGTCTCGAGCAATACGTGATAAAGTGGATGCGTGTTTACACACTCATCAACTAGGGTGGAACCGCGGGTATATACAAGCTCGTCCCTAGGCATAAATGCCTAGAGACGAGCTTTTTTGTATTTGGCTCGCTCAAGAAAATCGCCGCTTCACAAGTACACCCTGTCGTCGCCAATACGTTAACTTTTAAAAGGAGGATTTTTTATTATGTATTCAATGGAACAAGTTGTAAACTTAGCGAAGCATCGTGGTTTTGTTTTCCCTGGTTCTGAAATTTATGGTGGTCTTGCAAACACTTGGGACTACGGTCCACTTGGTATCGAGTTAAAAAATAACGTTAAAAAAGCTTGGTGGAAAAAATTCATTCAAGAATCTCCATACAACGTTGGTTTAGACGCGGCGATTTTAATGAACCCTAAAACTTGGGTAGCTTCTGGCCATGTTGGTAACTTTAACGATCCAATGATCGACTGTAAAAAATGTAAAGCGCGCCACCGTGCTGATAAATTAATCGAAGACGCATTAGATGCAAAAGGTATCGAAATGATCGTTGACGGTCTTACTTTCGATCAAATGGCTGACTTGATGAAAGAACACGAAGTAAAATGCCCAGACTGCGGTAGCGAAGACTTCACTGAAATTCGTCAGTTCAACTTAATGTTTAAAACATTCCAAGGTGTTACTGAATCTAGCACAAACGAAATCTTCCTTCGTCCTGAAACAGCACAAGGTATTTTCGTAAACTTCAAAAACGTGCAACGCTCTATGCGTAAGAAACTTCCATTTGGTATTGGCCAAATCGGTAAAAGTTTCCGTAACGAGATTACTCCTGGTAACTTCACATTCCGTACACGTGAATTCGAACAAATGGAACTTGAATTCTTCTGTAAGCCTGGTGAAGAACTAGAGTGGTTCACATTCTGGCGTAACACTTGTAAAAACTGGTTACTATCACTTGGTATGCACGAAGAAAGCATGCGCCTTCGTGATCACGGTGAAGAAGAATTATCTCACTACAGTAACGCAACTACTGATATTGAATTTAAATTCCCATTTGGCTGGGGCGAACTTTGGGGCGTTGCGTCTCGTACAGACTTCGACTTAAAACGTCATATGGAACATTCTAACGAAGACTTTAACTATATCGATCCACAAACGAACGAACGTTACGTACCATACTGCATCGAGCCATCTCTTGGCGCAGACCGCGTAACATTAGCATTCTTATGTGATGCATACGAAGAGGAGCAATTAGAAAATGATTCTCGTACAGTTCTTCGTTTCCACCCTGCTTTAGCACCATACAAAGCAGCTATCTTACCACTATCTAAAAAGCTATCTGAAGGCGCTGGGGAAGTGTTCGCAGAACTAGCAAAAGACTTCGTGGTAGACTTTGATGAAACTGGTTCTATCGGTAAACGTTACCGTCGTCAAGACGAAATCGGTACACCATTCTGTATCACATATGACTTCGACTCAGTTGAAGACAAAGCTGTTACAGTACGTGACCGTGACACAATGGAACAAGTTCGTATGCCAATTAGTGAGCTAAAAGGCTTCTTAGAGAAGAAAATTCAGTTCTAATTAAGAAAAGGCTGCCTCTGGGCAGCCTTTTCTTATGTCGCATATTGTCGGGCGGTCGATATATTCGAAAACTCGCTGATATATTGACGATCCTATTTTTCACGTTTCTCTTTAATTGCTACTGTACATCTTGAAATGCACAATAAATCATCATTTTCATCAATGATGCGTATATCCCAAACCATTGTTGTTTGTCCTTTATGGATTGGTGTGCCGATTGCTGTTACAATTCCATCACGTTTCGAACGGATATGGTTCGCATTAATTTCAAGTCCAAAACAAATACACTTTTCCTGATCAATTAAATTATAGGAACCTACGCTCGCTACTGTTTCTGCCAATGCAACTGATGCCCCGCCATGTAAAAAACCAAACGGTTGGTGTGTACGTCCATCTACTGGCATAGTTGCTACCACTTTCTCTTCTGTCATTTCTAACAGCTCAATCCCAAGTGCATCCATTAATGTTTTTGGCATGTTACTTCCCCCTTTTCCTCATTTAAAAATGTATAATTTTCCCTATTTATTTTCAAACTATCCATAGCACTTATCTAAGGAGGTTCCATCTACATGAAAAATAAATTTTGTACTCTATTACTCTTAGTCTCCTTGCTCATTATTGTACCAAATTGTACGAATGCAGCCCACCCTTCTAACCTAACAATCGATATTAAGACTGTTACGCAAAAAGGTAAGAAACCTTATTTAGAATATCAAATTAACAGGCCTTACTTTAGCAACTTTTACGATCCAGAATTTCAAAAGAAGTTGAATACATACTATAAAACAACTACAGATCGTTTTAAAACAACATTAGCGAAAGAAGCAAAAAAATACTATAAAGAAGCTCAGGAATCAGGCGCTCCTTTTCATCCGCATATTGCAAATGTTGATTATAAAGTCACATTACAACAGTCTCCCTTGCTTAGCTTATATGTAAATTATTATCAATATACGGGCGGAGCACACGGCATATATACATGGAAAGCACATACATTTGATTTAAAACAAAAAAAAGTACTACGTTTAGCTGATTTATTTCAAAAAGACAGCAACTATAAAGATATCATTCGTACAGAAATCGTTAGACAAATTAAACAAAATGAAAGTATTTACTTTCCAGATGCAGCTGAAAAAGTGATGAGCACAAAGAAATTCAACTACTTTTTAGAACCAGATAACCTTGTCGTCTATTTCTCTTTATATGAGATTGCTCCTTACTCAAGTGGCATTCCGCAATTTCGGATTCCATACACATTACTTAGAGATTCACTAAAGCCTAACTATCAAAACATTTTAATTGACAACAGATAAATGAATTCGCTACGATAATGTTAACCATTTAACAACCGGAGGTTAACATTATGAAACAATTACGCGCTTTAGATTTAGCATTAGCTGCCATGTTCGTTGCACTCATGGCGATTGGTGCAAATATCGTATCTTGGGCACCTTTTTTACAAGTAGCTGGTATCCCACTTTCTATGCAACCATTTTTCGCTATTTTAGCAGGCCTTCTTCTCGGAAGTAGACTTGGTGCCTTATCTATGACTGTTTATATGCTTGTTGGTATTGCAGGAGCACCGATTTTCGCCAATTTCAAAGCTGGGTTTGGTGCACTGTTAGATCCTACCGGTGGTTTTATTATCGCATTTATTATTGTTGCTTACATATCAGGAAAACTAGTAGAACAAAGAGAAAAACCACAGTTCGGTACATTTGCAATTGCATCTTGTACCGGAATTATTTTAACGTATATCATTGGTACTACTTATATGTATGCAGCTGTAAACTTCTGGATGAGCGGAAATATGAGCTACAAAGCAGCTTGGGCAATTATGATGTGGTTCGCTGTTAAAGATATTATCTTTACAATTATCGGTGCTGTCATTGCACCTCGCATATATTATGCAGTTCGTCGTTCTGCTTATCAACATTCTCATTCAACACTATAACAATGAAAAAGAGTTACTCCATACGTAGAGTAACTCTTTTTTATCTTAAGATTCTTGTTTCATTTGCTCTTCTAAAATTTTCTTCATCATAACAAGCATGTCATCTCTTAACTCTTCATGCTGAAGTGCCATTTCAATTGTCGTTTGAACGAAGCCTAATTTTTCTCCAACATCGTAACGCTTTCCTTCAAAGTCATAAGCAAATACACGTTGAATTTCATTTAAGCTTTGAATCGCATCTGTTAATTGAATTTCGCCACCTGCACCAACATTCTGGTTTTCTAAGAACATAAAGATTTCAGGTGTTAAGATATAACGTCCCATAATCGCTAAGTTTGAAGGCGCTGTACCTTGCGCTGGCTTCTCAACAAAGTTACGAACTTGATAACGACGACCTTCTTGCTCTAGTGGGTCAATAATTCCATAACGATGTGTCTCTTCTTCTGGAACAGTTTGTACACCGATAACAGATGAAAGTGTTTTATCATATTCATCTATTAGTTGGCGTAAACATGGTTTTTCAGCTTGAACAATATCATCACCTAATAAAACAGCGAATGGTTCATCACCAATGAATTTACGCGCGCACCAAACTGCATGCCCTAGTCCTTTTGGCTCTTTTTGGCGGATATAATGAATATCAACCATTTTAGAAGAAGCTTGTACTTTTTCAAGCAACTCATATTTTTTCTTCTCTAATAAATTTTGTTCTAATTCAAACGCATTATCGAAGTGATCTTCAATAGAGCGCTTTCCTTTACCAGTAACAATAATAATATCTTCAATTCCAGATGCAACTGCTTCTTCTACAATGTATTGAATAGTTGGCTTATCTACAATTGGAAGCATTTCTTTCGGCATTGCCTTTGTTGCTGGTAAAAAACGCGTTCCCAATCCCGCAGCAGGGATAATCGCTTTTCTCACTTTTTTCATAACAAATACCCTCTCTTCTTTCTTAATTCTTACATTATATTTCCTTACTCATATACGAAATTTATTCCGCATTAACGGGCAGTAAAAGCCCGATTGGTTCAACTAACCATCAGTGGGAGATGAAGCCCCCCACTGATGGAAGTTTCACTTTATTACTCCGCCCTCAGTAATTGAAATGTTACAGACAGTATACCACATCATTTTTTTCTTGCGGATTTCTTCTATACATAAGAAAAGAGGAGGTCGTTCTTCATTCTCCCCTTTTCTCTTCCACTACTGGCTGGAAATGACTATCTATTTTATTATAAACGATTCATAACATCTTCTTTAATAGCAAGTAACTTTTGTTCACTATTTTGTAAGGAATCATCTTTTACACCAAAATAAAACTTGATTTTTGGCTCCGTTCCAGATGGACGTAAGCAGAACCAAGAACCATCCGCTAATTGATATTTTAACACATTTGATTTCGGTAAGTGAATCTCTTCCTTATTTCCATCTTTTAGTGATGTAATGATGCTTGCTTTATAATCTTCTACAGAAGTCACTGTTAAGCCAGCCACTGCTTTTGGCGGATTTTCACGGAATGATGCCATCATCTCTTGAATTTTCTCTGCACCATCTTTTCCTTTTAATGTTAACGATACAAGGTCTTCACGGAAGAATCCATATTTCGCAAACACTTCTAATAAACCATCGTATAACGTTTTACCTTGTGATTTATAGTACGCTGCAACTTCACATGCAAACAGTACAGATTGTACTGCATCTTTATCGCGGCAGAATGGACGAATTAAATAACCATAGCTTTCTTCATAACCAAATTGGAAGTCATATTGTCCACTTTCTTCATACTGCTTAATCTTCTCACCGATAAATTTAAATCCAGTTAATGTATCCACTGTATCTAAACCGTATGCTTTTGCAATTGTACGACCAATTTCAGAAGTTACAATTGTTTTTAATACAACACCATTTTCTGGAAGTGTGCCATTTTGTTTCTTTTGTGATAATAAATAGTCAAGCATTAACGCACCTGTTTGGTTCCCTGTTAGTACTTGGAACTCACCAGCGTGATTACGAACAGCTACACCAAGACGATCTGCGTCTGGATCTGTTGCGATTAATACATCTGCGCCTACTTTTTCTCCATCACGAATTGCAAGTTCAAACGCTGCATGCTCTTCTGGATTTGGTGATTTTACTGTTGAGAAGTTTGGATCTGGTAACTCTTGTTCTTTTACAACTGTTACGTCTTTAAATCCAACTTCTTCTAAACCACGACGCGCAGGAATATTGGATGTTCCATGTAATGGTGTAAAAACAATTTTTAAATCTTTTCCAACTTCTTGTACCATTTCTTTATTGATGATAACTGTTTTTAACTCTGCTAAGTATGCATCATCTACTTCTTGTCCAATCATATGTAATAAGCCGTCCGCTTTCAGTTGTTCCACATCGGCAACTTCTACTGTTAATTCATCTTCTACTTCGTTTACGTAGCTAATTAACTCGTCGGCTTCTTTTGGAGGCAATTGTCCACCATCTTCTCCATACACTTTATACCCGTTATATTCAGGTGGGTTATGACTTGCCGTAAGAACGATTCCACTTACTGTATGTAAATAACGAACTGCGAAAGAGAGTACCGGTGTTGGGCGTAAGCTTTCAAATACATATGTTGTAATACCATGTGCACCAAGTGTTGCCGCTACTTCCATTGCAAATTCAGGTGATTTATGACGAGAATCATACGCTACAACAACACCGCGCTTCTTCGCTTCTTCACCTAATTTTTCAATAAAGTGTGCCAATCCTTTTGTTGCCTTTCGAACTGTATATACGTTCAAACGGTTCGTACCAGCACCAAGCTCTCCGCGCATACCACCTGTACCGAATTCTAAGTTTTTATAGAAGCTATCTTCTATTTTCTTTTCATCTTGCTGCATATTTTCTAGCTGTTCTTTTAGTTCTGCATCTAAGTTTGCATATGAAAGCCAGCGACTATATTCTTTTTTCCAATCCATTATCTTATCTCCTCTCGCGTGTCATAACCTCATTATATGAAAAAAACGGTAAGTATCTCAATACATTTTGCAATCTAGCAGGATTTTACTGTTAGAATTTGTATACACTAACGCTATATACTTTTAACAAAAAGGTGAGAAAAATGGAAGAATGGGGATTATCAGAAGAGTTAAAAATAAAAACGAAACAAATGATTGAAGTTGTAGAGACCGAATTACGGGACATGAAGCAAACCGTTGAACAAGACGGTGAGTGCATTTTATGTAAAATGGAAGAAATTCATCATCTACTAAGCAATGTTCAAACACTAGCAGCTTCTTATTATTTAAAGGCCTATTTATCACCCTTCACATCAGGCTATGCTTCCATTACAACAGCAATTCAACATTTAGGCGATAGGAAACATGGTGCGTTAATTGTTGTAGAGAGAAATAATCCACTTGATTCCCTTATTCAAACCGGAACAAGACTTGAAGCGTATTTAACCGTTCCACTACTGGAATCCATCTTTTATCCAGGAAATCCGCTTCATGATGGAGCTATTCTCATTAAAAATAATCATATTGTTTCAGCAGCAAACATCCTCCCACTAACAAAGAATACAGAAATTGATTCAAGGTTTGGAACACGTCACCGAGCTGCAATTGGTTTATCAGAAAAAAGTGATGCACTCATATTAGTTGTCTCTGAAGAAACGGGTCGCACATCCTTTGCTTTAAACGGAACCTTATATACCATTTCTTTATAAAAAAGGCAGCGTAATTCGCTGCCTTTTCTACACCTATTTTATTCTTCTCCAAAGCGTTCAACAAGTGTCGCAAGCGTACGAACCATTGCACCCGTTGCTCCAGCTGGACCTAAATCATGCGCACTCGTTGTATCAGATGTCCCTGCAATATCTAAATGTACCCATGGTGTTTCTTCTGCAAACTCGCCAAGGAATGTTCCGGCCATTACCGCATGACCTTCACGGCCTGGTGAGTTATTTAAATCAGCAAATTTACTGTTGCGAACGCGTTCTTTATCACGCTCAAAAATCGGTAATTGCCAAATTGGCTCATCTGTTTCCATTGATGCTTCTAACACTTGTTCATATAGTACTTCATTATTTGTCATTGCACCTGTTGTATGATTTCCAAGCGCAACGATAACACCACCTGTTAATGTTGCAATATCAACAAGATAGTTTGCACCGAGTTTCTTCGCATACGTAATACCATCAGCTAATGCAAGGCGACCTTCTGCATCTGTATTTAATACTTCAATTGTTTTACCGCTCATAGATGTAATTACATCATCTGGTTTAAAGGCTGTACCGCTCACAACATTATCTGTTGATGGGATAACAGCGACTACGTTTTGCTCTGGGCGAAGTTCACCGATAATTTCCATTGCGCCAAGAACTGCTGCAGCACCGCCCATATCACCTTTCATTCCTACCATGCCTTCGCGTGGTTTTAAAGAATAACCGCCTGTATCATATGTGATTCCTTTTCCAACGAATCCGATAACATCCGTCCATTCTTCTTTTCCTTTATAAATAAGAGCAATCATTTTTGGTGGCTCTGTCGAACCTTGGTTTACAGCAAGTAATGCCCCCATACCAAGCTCTTCCATTTCTTCTTTCTCAAGCACCTTATAATCCATGTCATATTTCTCAGCTAATTCAACAGCATGCTCTGCAAGTTTTGTTGCTGTTAATACGTTCGGCGGCATATTTACAAGTGTACGAGCTGAGTTTGTAGCACGTCCATGCACATATCCTACTGTTAATGCAGCTTCGATTTCTTTTGCATCCTCTGCTGTAATAACCACAAAGTTTTCTAGCTCTACACTTTCTTTTTTGTCCGTTTTATATGTTTGTAAATCATATGTACCTAGGCAAGATACTTCATTGGCAATATGTGCAACATCAATTGCGTCTAACTTATCTGTTACGAAAGAATCAAGTAAAATTGCAGCTTCTTTCACTTTATTAGCTTTTAATGTTTTAAATGCTTTACTAAGTGAAGCACGTAACGTTTCTGTTGAGTATGATTCTTTTTTGCCAAGACCGACAAAATAATAACGTTTTACATTTGTTTTTCCTAAGCTATGTACTTTGGAAATGGCTTTTTTCTTTGTAGAAAGCTCTTTTTCTTCTAATAAAACTTGTAATTGTCCTTCAAATGCTTTGTCTAATTCCTGTACAAAACTACTCGCTTTTTCTTCTTCAAATAAAGCAACGATGACTGCTTCATGGCTTGCTAATTCTTTTTGTACTTGAAACATGTTCAAACCCCCTAAATTTCGCTATTTTTATTATAACTGTATTTTCTTGAAAATGCGATAATTCCAACTTCTCTTGCACTTCACTTTTTTATGTCACTTCATATATAGAATAAGCTCCGGTAATGACGGCAAATTATGCACTTGTTCATATGGGACTTTCTCTATCTGTTCAGGTATTACTTTCCGGCACTTTTGAATAAATGCCACGACCTCGTTTACATCTAAGCTCCAATACAAGGGGCAATACGGTGTCAAATATTGCTCCGCCACTTCCATCATCATTCGCGCCCCTTTTATATTTCCATAACTATAATGATACTGAGCAACTACCATTTGTAATAAACCTTTTAAAAATAAGTTGCTCCGCTCTTCCAGCCACATTTCTTCTAATAAGTCGTGACACGTATAATAATCTTCTTCATTATATTTCACAAAAAACTCATAGTATGCCAACGGATAGTCTTCCACTTCCCCACCCCATTTTTCTTATATTGTGAACCAGGACAAATTAAAAAGTCTAGCGTTAACCCCACTAGACTATCTCTGTTTCAAATATTGGCTGCGAAATACCTGCAGCGTTTCATCTTGGTTCAGCAGCGTTAACTGCTCTTCTGTTAACTTACCGTTACCCAGTTTCACTACATATACATTTACCTTTTTCTTGCCCCACTCACTATATACATCTTCAACAGTTTCATAATATAAATCGAGTCTATTTCCTTTTATGGCTCCACCTTTATCCGCTACCACACCATACCCATAGCCTGGTACAAAAAGAATGGTTCCAATCGGAAACACACGTAAATCCGCTGCGATTGTAGAATATATATCCCTTTTTGCCTTTACACCTGAATATGTAATGCCATACTCTGGGTGTCCGGGTCTTTTACCAGTTGATTCTATCCCTGACGTATAACCAGTTGCTGTCATTTCCATTACACGGTATTTAGACCAGTCTCTTCCCTGTTCTAAAGCATTTATCACTTCTTTACTCGGAACAACTCGTTGCTCTACTTCTGCCGCATGTACTTCTTTTACATCGCTTCCCTGATATGTTTTTATAATCTCTACTAAAGAGACTCCCGTGAATGCTTGCCACGTCACACATAAAGCTGCTACAAGTAAACAAGTCATCATAATGCGAATACCATATCGTTTTAACATTTTAATATTCCACACTCCTTCATCGTTAGTCATTCCCCATACGATGTAGAAATATGCAAAAAAAATAATCCCCAGGAAGCTGGAGATTAAAACATTTGATACCCGCTTTGACGTAGTTTCTTTATCACAACACCGGATAAAATTGCCCCGATTAATCCAGTTGATAAAATAAAGAGATCTGCTTGTCCAAGATGTGAGACACTTGTTCCAAATGAGGAAAACGTTTCTTTCGGTTTTGAAAAATATTCCCAAACACTTGCCTTATTAATGATAAGCATACAAACAATCGGATAAATGATAACCATCACCCAAGTAGCACGCAAAATCATGTTAAGTAAAAATCCAATTCCAAAGAACAGTATAAAAAACAGCATCATTGAAATAAGTAGTACTGGAATACTCACTTTTCCTCACCCCTTCTATTTCTTATCCCTTGCCGTAAACACATGATACGATGTATATCCAAATTGATCTCCTGGATTTAATGTTGTATCCATCTCAAGAAGCGGTGCCACATTACCTTCTAGTAAATATCGAACTAATATAGAAGTATTTTGATCGTACGCAATATCGTTAGGATGTAAAAACGCTACTTCAAACAGTTCATCCTCTTGAACGATAACCTCTTCCCCTTCTGGTTCCAATAGAAAAATAACCATATTATCGCTAATCTCATCACGAATAACACCAGAACGAATGCCAATCACTCCTTTTACATGTGCAACAATGCCTGTCTCTTCTAAAATTTCACGCTTAACAGCTTGATCAATCGTTTCTCCCTCATTTACGAAACCAGCTGGCAATGACCATTTCCCTTTTAATCCGCTGTATTTCTTCTTCACAAAGAGCCACCTGCCATCTTTTGTAACCACAAGTCCACTTACAGCTAACCAAACATTCCCACGCTTCCCCATGATGTAAAACCCCTTCCAACTAAACGAACAGAATATTCATTCTTTTCTTTGTATTATACTATATTTTTCATTGAGAATAATATAGTCTTCCTTGTTCCTCAGTTACTACGTTTCTTTCTACTCTTTTATCTCATTTGAAATTTCCATATATTTGATTTAATGTTAATATAGAGTATTATTTTCCTGTAGAAAGGTCTCGAATTCCTGCAAATTTCTTCCTTGAATACTACATCACACCTATTTATTGCGAAAGGAGTAAAAAGTAAAATGAGAAATCAATCACAAAAGTCCAGTATTGTATTCGCAACATTAGTTTCCGCATTACTCTTCTGCTCTGTCTTAGTTGCCATTTCACTTTCACCACTTGCTGATTTAGGACCTAATTCAAATAATTTTAACTCTTTAGGCATGTGGAAATCAATCGGCATGATTTTACTATTTTATATCATACCTCTACTTCTTTATATCGTAGGGGTGAAGGCAATACGATTCATCATGGCTTTTCTTTGCAGTATGGGGATATTCGTACATCTTGTGATACTTGTAGTCGTATCTATTATAATACGTACAGGTGACTATAACGCCTCCTCTTTCTTAGGAGTCATCATTCTTTGCGCAGCAGTATCCATCACAAATGTAATTTGGTTTTTTGTTGCTTTTCGCCCAAAAAGAACTTCTACTTATACACTGAATGTACGATGAAATAGAAGTGTAAGAAAAGCTTGTATTACACAAAAAGCAGAAACGACTCATAGCCGTTTCTGCTTTTTTCTACTATATATTAAAAGAACTTTAATTTACCTTTTTTAAGAACTAATAAAGGTCCACCAAGTAGGAATAGGTAACGGTTATCGATTACTTTCTTCATGAAGGAAGCTTTCCAACCTGTTAACTTTTTACCCATAACAACGCCCATTGCATCGTCATGTCCTAATGAACATACAGATCCTTTATTATCAAATACGAACTTTTTCATTTCGCCTTTACCACGAACTAATACAGATAAGTTGTGTGCAATGTTGTAACCTTGTTGAATTGCAATTTGTGCTGTTGGTGGGTATGGACGATTAATCTCTTCATTGATGATTAACGCTGCGTCACCAACCATGAATACATCTTCATGACCTGGAGCATGCATATACTCATCAACTTTTACACGTCCGCGCATTGCTTCAAAGCCAGACTCTTCCACAATACCGTTACCGCGAACACCAGCAGCCCAAACAACAGTTTCAGACTTAAGTAATTCTACATCGTCACCGTTCGCAACTAGAATACCTTCTTCAGTTGCTTCTTTGATTGCTGTACCGATGCGGAATTCTACACCTTTTTTCTCTAACTGTTTTACAGCGTACTCAACTAATTCTGGATCGAAACCAGGAAGTGCCGATGGAGCAGCTTCTACACAGATGATACGTGCTTTTTCACGTGGAACATCATACTCTTTGCAAAGTTCAGGAATACGATTTGCAAGCTCACCTACATACTCGATACCTGTAAATCCTGCGCCACCAACAACAATTGTTACTAACTCATCACGTTTTTCAGTCGCATATTGAGAGAACTTGTATTCCATATGCTCACGAATTTGGCGAGTTGCATTAATGTTAGTAATAGAGAATGCATGCTCTTTCAATCCTTTAATACCAAATGTTTCTGACTCAAAACCAAGACCGATTACTAAGTAATCATACTCTAACTCAGCATTTTTTAAGATAACGCGTTTTTCAGCTGCTTTAATTTCTACAACTGTATCTTGTACAAAGTTTACTTTATTTGTATCAATAACGTCTTGAATGTCCAGACGGATTTTATCATGATGTAATGTACCAGCTGCACTTTCATGTAACCAAGTTGCTTGGTAGTGATAGCTGTTGTTGTTTACTAACGTAATTTCAGCTTCACTTACAGATAATGTTTTTTGCAGACGAACAGTCGTAATCATCCCGCCATAACCTGCACCTAAAACTACGATTTTTGGAGTTTTCACTCAATCACAACCCTTTTCTTTATATAATAGTAATAAAAAACAAGACCAAAGTACTAAACACTTACTTTGTCAAGAATGTGGAATTCCTCACATTCTCAAGCATAACAAAACGTATTCAAAAAATCTTACGAAATTTGTCATAAAAAATTAACATAATACTTTCCTATATTAGTCGGTTTTATGTCATAATTCAAGCGCCTAGGGAATTATCAATATTTTAAAATAACATAGCGTTTTCAAGGGTTTTTTAGCCTTTTTTTCATCGATTTTCCTATTTGGTATATTTTATACATTTTCATCCTATCTATGCAAAAGCTTGCATATAATTCAGTCATTTCTTGCAGTATTATAAACTGAAATATGTTATCATTTTTATTGTAAAGTGCAATCTTGTTTGCAGGATTTCCGTATACATATGAACAATATATGGAATCAATATCAAAATTCCATCTATAGGGGGAATAAATAGTGACAGAAAATCAAAAAGTTTACGACATAACGATTATCGGTGGAGGTCCAACAGGGTTATTCACAGCGTTTTATGGCGGAATGAGACAGGCCAGTGTAAAAATTATTGAAAGCTTACCGCAGCTTGGAGGACAATTATCCGCACTATACCCTGAAAAATATATTTACGACGTAGCCGGATTCCCGAAAGTACGCGCGCAAGAACTTGTTGATAATTTAAAAGAACAAATGAAAAAGTTTGAACCGACTGTTTGCTTAGAAGAAGCAGTTGATACACTTGAAAAGCAAGCTGATGGCGTATTTAAGCTTGTAACAAATAAAGAAACGCACTATTCTAAGTCTGTCATTATTACAGCTGGTAATGGCGCTTTCCAACCACGCCGTTTGGAATTAGAGGGTGTAGAAAAATTCGAGAAGAAAAATTTACACTATTTCGTTGATGATATGAACAAATTCGCTGGAAAACGCGTCGTTGTATTTGGCGGCGGCGACTCTGCAGTGGACTGGACAATGATGTTGGAACCAATTGCTGAACAAGTAACAATCATTCATCGCCGTGATAAATTCCGCGCTCATGAGCACAGCGTAGAAAACTTAATGAACTCCCGTGCAGACGTAAAAACACCTTACGTTCCGGTTGAATTAATTGGCGAAGATAAAATTGAACAAGTTGTATTGCAACATGTAAAAACAGAAGAAAAAGTTGTCATCGACGTTGATGATGTCATCGTAAACTACGGCTTTGTTTCTTCTCTTGGTCCAATTAAAAACTGGGGCTTAGACATTCAAAAGAACAGCATCGTTGTAAACTCTAAAATGGAAACAAACATCCCTGGTATTTACGCAGCTGGTGACATTTGTACATATGAAGGAAAAGTAAAACTGATTGCATGCGGCTTCGGTGAAGCACCAACAGCAGTAAACAATGCAAAAGCTTACTTCGATCCAAATGCAAAACTGCAACCAATGCATAGTTCTAGTATGTTTTAAATCATAAATGAAGCAGGCTCCTTTCATATGAAGGGGTCTTTTTTAATACAATAACTCCTCCCCAAGATTATCTAAATCTCTAGAGATCGTAAGGATGATTAAGTCGTTTTATAGTTCACACAAAAACATGTTTAATAAAAGATTCATTCGTTTATAAAGTTTGGGTAACCAGTATAGAGCAAACAAACTTCTAATGGGTATCACCAGCAAAACTCCCTCTTCCCTTTATTTGTATAATTATGGTACAATTTAATAAGAACATTTGTTCTTATTCAGGAAGGGGAGTATAAAACATGATTCAACCAAAGATTATTAAAAAAGAAGCTTTCCAAGCAATTGGCATCTCCGCTACAACGAAAAATGAAATTGAAATGTCCAATGAGGGAAAGATTCCAGGGCTATGGAACCACTACTATCAAAATCAAATCATGAACCAAATTCCTAACAAACATACACAAACAACACTAGCATTGTATTCAAATTATGAGTCCGATGAAACTGGAGCTTATACATATACAATTGGTATGTCAGTCTCTTCACTAGACACAATCCCTGAAAATATGACATCTCTCACCATACCTGCTCAAACATATGCGGTCTTTACAACTCGCAAAGGCCCCGTATCAGAAGTTGTCGTAGAAGCATGGCAAGACATTTGGAACTGGTCAAGAGAAAACAAACGCGCTTTCACAATAGACTTTGAACTATACGATGAACGAGCTATTGATCCAAATGATGCGCAGGTTGATATTTATATCGCACTCGCTTAATCCATTTCATGTATTACACTCTTTACCTCAAAAGAAACAGCGAATCTTCGCTGTTTTTTTACTATACTACATTTTATAATGCAATCCATATTTATCATTTCATTACATTCAATTTCTCCAAACCTTACAAAACTGTGAGGTTTTTGTAAGATGAATCGATAGTACTTTACTGCATTCTACCCCATACTAAAGGTATAACAACAAACACTATTTCATGAGGTGATATATATGAACGGAAATAAATTATTATCTGCTTTTTCATACTGGAGTGTTTTCTTTGCTCCTATTTTATTCCCAATTATTGTTTGGATTATAGGTGAAGATGAAACGAAATCCCATGCAAAGCGAGCGCTATGGACACATATTATTCCAAGTATCGCAGCCTTTGTAGGAATGATTGTAGTAGGAATTATGGGACTTGGTTCCAATCAACCTGATGTGACACTTGGCATCGGTGCGATTATTACTTTATGCATTTGTGGTATTATTAGCCTATACTTCTTTATTTGGAATATCGTAAAAGGAATTCAAGTCATGAAATCCTAACATGAACAACCATCAAACACTCCAAGCGAAGAGAACGTCTGATGGTTTTTTTTATGTTTTCTACTGTAAGATGACTCCCCTCTTTTTTTCCTTAAAAAATACACTGGGCAAATGTAATATTATTGTCTACAATGAAAAAGTGCAGTATAGAAATATTAGAAACTGTATAGAACGAGTGTTAACAGGATTTTATATCCATTCAAAATTGTTATATAGAAAGGAAGCAATATGGAGGAACTACAACAAAACAAATCTGCTCCAGCAGAAAGCAGAACACCTTTGTTAAAAAACACAAACTTCCTATTTCTCTGGGCAGCTACACTGTTTTCAAGCTTTGCTTTAGCTTTTTTTACTTTTTCCCAAACATGGTACATAGCGAAAACATTAAATCTCGAAGCTTCACTAGGCGTTGTTTTTGTTGCACTTAGCGTCCCAAGGCTTATCTTTATGATTGTCGGCGGGGCCGTCGCAGATAAATTTCCGAAAAAAAATATTATGTTTTACTCAAATATCATTCGTGCACTTCTTGTCGCAACGATTCTTGTTTGGTTTATCGTCGGTCATGTAACATTATATACATTTGCTTTGTTTGCTTTATTTTTCGGATTAGCGGACGCCTTCTTCTGGTCAGCAGATGGTTCCATTTTACCTGAGCTCGTAGAAAAAGACCGTTTAACACAAGCAAATTCACTTACACAAATGACAAACCAAGCATCCGTAATTTTAGGACCTGTACTTGGGGGAATCCTTATTAAATTTAGTAACTATGAGACAATCTTTACGATTACAATTCTTTTACTAATTGTCGCCGCCATACTCGTCCAAAAAATCCAGTCTACATTGCAAATCGAACACGATAAAAACAAAGGGATGTTTACCTCTATTAAAGAAGGTATTTTGTACGTAAAAGAATCACCTTTTCTTTCAACATTCCTTATTTGCAGCGCCTTTTTAAATTTATTTTTAATCGGTCCGATGCAAGTTGGTTTCCCATTATTTATCAAAAACGTTCTTCATGGTGACTCGCTTCAATTTAGTTATTTAGAAGCAGCTGTTGGAGCCGGTATGGGAATCGGAGCTGTCATCGTTGGCCTGAAAAACATCAGTCGACGACGCGGTTTATTCTGCATCATTATGATGCTATTATCTGGTATTTTCTTCTTATCGATTAACTTCAGTACAGCACTTTGGCAAGCATTATTAGCAGGCGCATTTTACGGCATTACCATTGCCATGGCTATCGTTCCATTAATGGCAATGATTCAATCTACTGTCAAAGAAGAAATGATGGGACGCGTCATGAGCTTACTGATGCTGTCATCCATGGGCTTCATCCCGCTTTCCTATGCATTCACATCACTCGCACTTGCTGCTGGCATTCCGATTGTGACAATTATGAAAAGCGGAGCCATCGCAGTTATTGTCTTTGTATTATTTATTGCGATTCGCGTTCCTGTTGTTCGAAAATTCGATTGATCAGGAAGAGTCATGTATTATACGCATGACTCTTTTTTAAATGGATCAAATAAATTCACCTTGGTGCTTCTTCTTATTGCTGCTCCCCACTCTAACTCAATATCTAGAAATAGATCTCGCATCGTACTATATAAAAGAGCCTTAACATCTTTACGAATTTCTCCTAACTTATACGCCCTGACGACACTTTTCACACGCCAAATGAGCTTTGCCTGCATGTCTTCATCATTCATTAACTGTTCCAAAAATACACCTTGTTCTAATAATCCACTCTTTTTATAAGCAAGTTCCACCTTACTCCAAAGCACATTAATCATTTGTGGATTTCGTGACATCGGTACAATCGCATGTATGAATTCAGCTGGAATATCATGACGACAATATGTTTCATCAAGCTCATACGTTATTCTATTCTTTTGTATTTGAGAATAGTTTTTAAAAAGAACTGTTTCCCTTTCTTCCCGCATATCTTCCTTCTTACATCCATCTACACTTGCTCTCTTTTCACATGCGGTCATTTCCATACGGTCATCCATGCGGTCAATAGCAGTTTTACGAAACACATACAAGTTTGCACTATATCCTCCGCGCTTATGTCTTTCTTTCGTAGGAATCCGCTCAATAATCCCAAGTTCCTCCAGTTTCGCAACAGAGCGCCGCACCGTACGAATGCTTTTTCCTATCTTAGCTGCGATCGTTGCCATTAACGGACAAGCAACTCCAACTGTTTTTTGCTTTTCATTAATCGCATATCTTCCTAACAAACGAATCACTAAAAAATCCGTTTTATTTATATCAGCTTGATAACGTACAAAAATTTGCTGTTGATACGTATTAAATTCTTCTTTACTTTGAAATTCGCTGTATGTTTTCATTAAATTATAGAAAGTTCCCATTTTTATCACCTCGTATATAAATAGAAACTTAAAAGCAAAATTGGCGTTGATTTCATCAATTTTTAATGAACTGAGGTAGAAAAATATGATTGTAATTAGTGCTTGTTTAGGCGGTATTGCCTGTCGTTACGATGGAAATGACAATCTAATCTCAAAGATAGAAGCGTTATTACAAAACGAAGAAGCTGTGTTAATCTGCCCAGAAGTATTAGGTGGATTACCAACCCCGCGCCCATCAGCGGAAATCATCGGCGGTAATGGAGACGATGTACTAGATGGCAAAGCAAAGGTAATGGATAAAGACGGAAACGATGTAACAGAAGCTTTTGTACAAGGAGCTTATAAAGCCTTGGAAGAAATAAAAAATTTGAATCCGGAATACATCATTTTGAAAGAACGAAGTCCGTCTTGCGGAAGTTCTACGATTTATACGGGAGAATTTAACGGAAACAAACAAGATGGTTATGGCGTAACAACAGCTTTATTTCGAAGACACGGTTTTACGGTAATTTCAGAAGAGGATTTTGAAAACAAATAAAGGAGTTGACCTACAAGGTCAACTCCTTTATTTCATACCTAATTTTTCTTTCACTTTTGCAGGAAGCTCGTCTTTCTTCACTTCTTCCCAGGATTTCACGCCTTTTTCCTCAGAATAATATACGCGTAAGAATGCGTCTTTACGAAGATTTTTGTTCGCTGTAAATTCCATTGTTTTTTCTTCACCGTCTTCATCGAATCCTGGTAATTTATACTCAAATATTTTAAATTTCTCGCCAGAATCTGATTTTGAAATTGTTTCTTTTCCATCAGCTTTAATTTGGACATAATATTTATCTGTTCCGAGACGGTTCAAGTTACAACCAACTAACATCGTAGCAAATACAACTAAAATACTAAAAAGTGCAATATATCGTTTCACATCATTCACCTCATATGTTTTTTATTATGTTATTATCATAGTCCTTTTTCATTTGAGGAGAAATTCAAAAACGTGACATGAACATTACACTTTTGTAAGATAATAAAAAATAACCTTCTCACTTATTCGTGAGAAGGTTATTTTTAGCACTCTTCCGGCTTACCAGCATTCGTCGCTGTACGGAAAGATGATCCACATCCGCACGATGCGATTGCATTCGGGTTATCGATTGTGAACCCGCCGCCAAGCATAGATTGCTTGTAATCAATTTTTACTCCTTTTACAATGGGAGCACTTTCTTTATCAATAACAAATTCAACACCGAAAAACTCAAGAACTGTGTCGTCTTCATTTGGTTCTCTTTCAAATCCTAAGCCGTAAGAAAGACCGCTACATCCACCGCCATGTACAGCAAGGCGAACGTATTTCTCTCCATCTTCAGCATCTTTTAACATATCTTTAATTTGATATGCTGCTTGTTCTGTTACATCAATCATGAAATCCACCTTCCTTTCTTCTCTCGTTCTATTATACATCTTTACGCTTCTATCTTGTACTCATACACTCCGCGGCAAATTACTTCCGCTGGACCTTTCATCATAACGTTCCCTTCTTCTGTCCAAGCAATCATTAAATCGCCGCCTGCTAAATGAACCGTAATTTCTTCACCGCGCTTCATTTTTTCATTTAATACTGCTGCCACAACTGCTGCACATGCTCCTGTTCCACAAGCCTGCGTTACACCTGATCCACGTTCCCAAACGCGGAAATTCATTTCATTGTCATTCACAATTTCAATGAATTCCACATTCACTCGTTCTGGGAACATTTCATGAGTCTCAAGTACCGGTCCTAGTGTTGTAAGCGGTGCTTCTTCCACATCATCAACAAAAATGACCGCATGCGGATTTCCCATTGACACACCTGTAAATATATAACGATGATTATTATATAGGAAGTCTTCACGAATAAATGGTGTTTCTCCTTCACCAAGCATTGGTAACTCTGCACGCGTTAAACGAGGTGCTCCCATATCAACTTTCACCAATGTAACGATATCGTCTTCTACCGTTACCTCAGCTGTTACAATTCCAGCTAATGTTTCAATAGTAAAAACAGTTTCTTCTACTAGTTTATGCTCATACGCATATTTCGCTACGCAGCGCAGTCCATTCCCGCAACTCTTTCCTTCTGAACCATCATTATTAAACATGCGCATTTTAACCGGTGCTACTTCAGATGGACAAATTAAAATCATCCCATCTGCCCCAATTCCAGTGTTAATATTCGAAACTTTTTCCGCCACAAGAGCTAGTTCTTCCTCTGGAATTTGTTCTTCAAACATATTTACATATATATAACTATTTCCAAGACCATGCATTTTTGTAAAAGAAAATTGGTTCATCCTCATTCACTCCAAAAAAAATTTGTTGTTTTAAGTATAAAATGCATGCTTTTGGAACACAATAAGAACGTCCCCCGTTTCTCATATTTGACAACATTTTGGCGGCTTCCCTATAGAAGTCGTTCTTACACAAGTTGTGTAAGAAAAAAGCCCTTCTAACAAAGGGCCTTTTTTTTATTTCATACAAACATCCCAGCAATTGCGGCACTTAACAAGTTAGCAAGTGTCTCGGCAATAATCGATTTCACTCCAAACTTTGCAATATCACTGCGACGCGTCGGCGCCATTCCACCTAATCCTCCAAGTAAAATGGCAACTGAAGATAAATTGGAAAATCCGCAAAGTGCAAATATAATCATCGCTGTTGTTTTCTCTGAAAGTTTTCTCATATGAGGAGCAAATTCAGTAAATGCTACAAACTCATTTAAAATTAACTTTTCTCCAATAAAACTTCCAGCTGTAATAGCTTCTGTCCACGGTACACCAATAACAAAAGCAAGCGGTGAAATCACTCTTCTATTATTTGAAAGTAAATATCCAATAAGAATAATAACGATAATTCCAGCTAGTCCCCAAATAATATCCATTCTGTCACCTCAAAGATTCCAATTCTTTGTTAGGATTTCCTCCGAAAGAATTTTTACTCTGTTGGAACAGATGACAAATGAAAAAGGTGCTGCTTATTTGCAGACACCTTAAAACATTGGATTTTCATCTAAGTAATCATATACGTTTTTCACAAGCTCTTCTACCGTTGCACCTTGTACGACTTCTCCGTTTACAAGTGCAAAAGGCCCTTCAAAACAAATACCACAATATCCTAGACAACCATACTCCATAACATCTAAATTCGGATCTTTTTCTAATTTTTCTAGCGCTGCTTGTGAACCACTTGCAAGGTTACCTACACAAAATTCAATTAATGGCTTAATCAAAACTATCCCCCCTGTATCTCTAAAAAATAAATCTATAATAAGAAAACTAAGCTGTTTCTTGTTGTTTTCATTACACTTGCTAAAATATTTAGTTGCTTCACTATTTCATTTCAAAGCAAAAGACCTTTTTTATTCAAAAATCCATTTCTATATAAATATGTTTTTTTCAAACAAATTGACAAAATGAAACAGTTTGCTTCACTTTTCTTCTTATTGTACAACAGAGTACACATTCATGCATTGTTATTTGTTCACAAATTCGATATAATTTGAGTGAGTAAAGTCAAAATATTTTTTCAATATATAATTATATGATTAGGGGATATTTCAACAGAAAAGGGGTAATCCATCATGAAACACCTCGTACTACTAGGTGGAGGCTACGGCGGGATGAGAATTCTACAGCGGCTTCTTCCAAACAATCAACTTCCAGATGATGTCCAAGTGACATTAATCGACAAAGTACCATACCACTGTTTTAAAACAGAATATTATGCATTAGTAGCGGGTACAATTTCAGAAACGCATATTCGCATTCCGTTTCCAGAACATCCGCGCCTCAACATTCAATATGGCACTGTGACGAATGTTGACCTCGAAAACAAAGCCGTTCATCTCGATAGTGGTGAAGAAATCCAGTATGATGATTTAATTATTGGACTTGGCTGTGAAGACAAGTATCATAACGTTCCAGGTGCAAAGGAAAATACACATAGCCTACAATCCATTGAACAAACTCGTAAAACATATGAACAATTAAACAGTTTAGAACCAAACGCAACGGTTGCAGTTGTCGGTGCTGGTTTAAGCGGCGTTGAAGTAGCAAGTGAACTTCGGGAAAGCCGTTCTGATTTAAAGATCTACTTATTTGATCGAAAAGATCGGATTCTATTCCCGTTTCCAGAAAAATTAAGTAGATATGTAGAAGAGTGGTTCGTAAAACATAATGTTACAATTATACGAAACTCTAACATTACGAAGGTAGAACCAAATATTGTGTACAACCATGACGAACCGCTTGAATGTGATGCAATCGTATGGACAGCTGGTATTCAAGCAAACGAAGTTGTACGAAACCTTCCAGTCGAGCAAGATAGTAGCGGACGGGTTATATTAACAAAATATCATAATATTCCGAATAATGAGCATGTTTATGTCGTAGGTGATTGCGCATCCTTACCACATGCACCATCTGCCCAACTTGCCGAAGGACAAGGCGAGCAAATTGTCCAAATATTATTGAAACGCTGGAATAATGAAACACTTCCTGATGAACTACCTGTTATTAAATTAAAAGGTGTTCTCGGTTCTCTTGGTAAGAAACACGGATTTGGATTATTAGCAAATCAACCATTAATGGGACGTGTACCTAGACTTTTAAAGTCCGGTATTCTTTGGATGTATAAATATCATAATGGCTAAGCAGAAGAACAAGAGCGGATTGCTCTTGTTTTTTTCTATTTCTCTCCTTTTTTGATACGATATGAATATATAAAGACAAATTGAAAAACCGACATAAAGCCTTTCCTTTTCATCCGGCCCTGCATAGAAGCGGTCATGGCCTTTCCCTGCTCCATACCATGTTAAAACAAAGTGAGCAAACGAGTGGAAATCCGCTTTTGTTTCCATAGCCGCGATTTATATGCTGGAAAATCAAAATGGATTTATATAGAACCAGAAAGGAGAAAATTATGTTTCTATTAAAAGACGTAACATATAAAGACATCTTACACATTCCTTACTTAGAGATTCACAAAGAAAATATCACCTGCATTATCGGTGAAAGCGGCAGCGGAAAAAGTACATTACTTCGCATGCTCAATGATCTACAATCACCAACAGCTGGCGAAATTGAATATAATGGGGCGCCTATTTCGTCTTATCCACCTATTCCATTACGCCGTGAAATTGTTATGCTAGGACAAACGCCTCCCATATTTGAGGGAACGGTAAAAGATAATCTGCTAATGGGACTTCGCTTTTCAGAGAAACCTTTTCCAACTGATGAATCATTACAAGAAGCCCTAGCAATTGTAAACTTAGAAAAAGATTTAACAAGTGTCGCCTCTTCATTATCTGGCGGCGAAAAACAAAGACTTTCCTTAGCACGCGTATTATTAATGGACCCGCCCGTTTATTTATTAGATGAGCCAACTTCTGCATTAGATGCTGATACAGAAAGGCGCGTCATGAAACAGTTTACTGCCATTGCGAAACAAAAAAAGAAAACAGTTATCTTTATTACCCATTCACAAAGGCTCCCAGAAGAAATCGCAGACGACATTATTGAAATTAGTAAAACCAAAGGTGCTATTAGAAGGGAAGTGCACGCACTTGAAGGGCGTTATTGAACTACAAATTTGGCAACTTGCTGCAGCATATATTTTCATTATCGTTTTAATCGGACTTGTAAAATTAAAAGGAATACCGCGCGAAAAACAAATTGCGATTGCTACATTCCGTATGACAATCCAGCTTGTACTTGTTGCATACGTACTTACATACATATTTGAAAATAGTAATCCATTTTATACAATCGCTATTATTACTTCTATTACCACATTCGCTATTTTTAACATTTATAAACGAGTAAATATACCTATGTCAAAAGAGTTAAAACGTGTGGCTGCACTCTCGATGATTGCGGGATCAATCGGGCCGCTCTTATTATTTATCTTTGTCATTATTGGACACGACCCTTGGTATGCTCCGCAGTATATCGTTCCAATCGCCGGAATGCTTATCGGAAACGCTATGACTGGTATATCTCTCGGTGCAAATACCTTCTTAAACAACATGAAATCAAGGCGTGAGCAAATTGAAGGCGCACTTATGCTTGGGGCAAATCCAAAGCAAGCAGCCGCTCCGCTTGTTAGAGACGCTTTTGATTCAGCTATTCTGCCAACCATTAATTCCATGGTAGGCATGGGAATTATTAGCCTCCCAGGTATGATGACAGGACAAATTTTATCAGGGATTTCACCGTTTACCGCTATTCAATATCAAATTGCTATTATACTTGGTATTTCCGGAAGTACAGCGTTTTCTGTCATCATCTTTTTACAGCTTGGGTATAAGACATTTTTTAATAAGCGATGTCAGTTGAAACAGATGGAGTCTTAAATGCTAATTGTGCTACTTAAGGAACCATACTATAATCATTAAGACTATACATATAACATAGAGGCGAATTTCATGAAAAAACATAAAAACTGCCAAAGCTGTGGCATGCCATTTTCAAAAGATGAAAAAGGTGGCGGAACAGAAAAAAATGGAGAAAAAAGTACGACTTATTGCAGTCATTGTTATAAAAATGGAGAATTCACTCTCCCACATATCACAGTAGATGAGATGAAACAGCTTGTTGAAAATAAAATTGTTTCATTTGGTTTCCCTAGATTTTTATCTAAATTCTTTACAAGAAGTATACATAAACTAGAGCGCTGGAAAAATATTTAATATAAAAAGAGTTCACATCCTATTGTGAACTCTTTTTATATTAAATATCTCCTTTTTGGTATCTCAATCCAATTTATGGATAACATAGTAATGAATCTTTAGATTTGTATCGTTCTATAACGGAGGTGTATGTGATGTATTATGTTAAATTAATTCAGGGACAATCCTTCTATGCTTTTGATCATCGCTTCTTATTAGATCAAGAAGAACAAGTCACACAAAGGATTTTTAAATACTTGTGCAAAAATGAATTTTTTGAAGTACGTAAAGATGAGAATAGTTCCACAGCATAATAATGAGTAGCTAAGTAGCGTGTACGTTAAGAACTAACAAATCCCTTTATCTACAAACCGACCTCTATAGTGCTACTACAGAGGTCATAATATTTTATCCCGCTATTCGAGGGCAGTAAGCCCCCGATTGGTGAAGGCTAATAATCAGTGAAGGATGAAGCCCCCACTGATTAACTTTTCACTTCATGGAGTTTCATTTAGAGTTTTTACGATTAATACCACGCATTTTCCTCAATATAAATTTGATACTCTTCTGCTTTTTTATCCTTCCCACTTCTTCCGGCACTCCTCAATCCCACTAAGCAAATACCTCTTCGTCATACCTGCCCGATTCCAAATGGACATCGTTCGTTTTGCTCCCTTATTATGGCGTATCCGCTCTACCTCTTGTAACAAAGGCTCCCATTTTCCAGAGGACGATTCCATCATATATTGTAATCCTTCATCCTTCGAGACAACCGTTTCATGCTCTAACGTATACAAAATACGTCCCATCGTTACAACAGCCGATTCCACCCACTCTTCAATAAGAAATAAGTATGGCCTCGCTGCTTTTTTACTCCAGTATTGTTCCACGTTATATTTCATTGTCTCTACAACTTTACTCCATGGAGCCTCAAAGGGAAGCTCACTTACTTCTTCTCCGATCACAGTAATTCCACGGTTCTTCAGTGTCCACCATGTCACAGCATTCACATCCCAGTGACCTACGTTAATCTTCCCATCAGCACAATATACATATTGCGGCATCTCCTGATTTTGTTTTCCTAAATTAGCAAGCGGAATATACATACCATCCATTCGTCTTCCTAAAGTATGATTGTTAAGTCTCTTATGTAGATTCATTATTTGTATTTTCTCAGCTGCACTAATCTCTTCTCTCGTTACCGTTACAAAATCAACATCGCTTGTATCTAAATGAAACGCACCTAAAGCAATTGAACCGTATACATATACACCAATTAACTTTTCATTCGAAAAAACGGCTTGCAATCCATTCACATATTGCTCCATCAAACTCTGTATTTCTTCTGGCAACTCATGTTTCACTACATATTCCCTCCTAAATGAAACAATCCACATATAAGAAAAGCCTTTGGAATGTTTCACTCATCACAAAGGCTTTTATATTATAAATATTTCTCGATTTCTTCGTATACGTCCTTCAAACGAGGATTTCCTTCTCCAACAATCTCTCCGTTTACAAGAACAACTGGATAAAATAAATCCTCCTCAATTACACGCTCTGCAAAAGCTTGCTTCTCAGCATCTTCTTGCTCTTCCTGAATATCAATGTATTCAAACTTGAATTTATCATCTTGTCCTTCATATTTGCGGCCAATCGCCGCTTGTAGCCATTCAAATGTTTCAGTCGAAGACGGCATTCCAACGCAGCTCGCACAAATTACTTTCGCCCCATATACTTGAACATTTACCATTACTTTTCCCCCATTTCCCTGTTCTAACAGTACATCTAGACGCCTTATCTTATAAGCACATCCCTTTACAAGTTCATTTCTTGTCCCTATACTGAAAAAACACGTTGTAAACATGATACAATATTTCGACAATAAAACAAGAACAGAAAAAATAGATTTTCCCCTGTATCTTGATTATAATAAAATGGATGAAAGGAGTCGATAAAAATGGAAAACCCAAATATGCAAGAACAAGTACTAGAAGTATTAGATAAATTACGCCCGTTCTTACTTCGTGATGGCGGTGACGTTGAGTTAGTAGATATTGAAGAGGGTATTGTAAAACTGCGTCTTATGGGTGCATGCGGTAGCTGCCCAAGTTCTACAATCACATTAAAAGCTGGTATCGAACGCGCACTACTTGAAGAAGTACCAGGCGTTATCGAAGTAGAACAAGTATTTTAATTTAAAAGCGGAAGCGGCTTGTTTAGAATCGCTGAAACTGGATAATTTATAAAAAAGAGACCATAATTGGTCTCTTTTTTATAAATTCCTATTAAGATAACCAATCCAACTTTCGAATCCCGAACTTATCAACAGGCAAACGAAGAAATTCATAGAAGTGTTTCATAAATTGCTCTGAACGGTTCACATCGTGTAAAATGTCTTCTAAGTGATCTCGGTACATACTCTTTTGTTCTTCATTTCCCGTCAGATAGTACTGTTCTACCGTTTCAAAGTAGCGAAGTGGAAAGAGAAGACGCGCAAATAGTAAACGCCAGCCGAAAGAAGAAAGTGTATAATTTTTCTCATAATCAGTTACAAACTGAAAAATTGTTTGTTCCCAATCTTGCTTCTTTTCCATCGATATATAGCGAATCCATTCCGCTAAATCCCTGCTTGGATGATCATATACCCAGTCGATAGGGATTTTTAATTTATTCGTTTGCTGCCATAATAAAGGTGTAAAGCGTTCTTGACAGATCGTTGCTGCATCAGCGAGCTGAGGTGTATCATCTATTTCTGTATCAACAACATATTGAATTGCATTTTCAGCAATGCCTAAATAGTATGGGAAAGACTCAATAAATAGTTGATCGAATACATCTGACGGCTGATTCATAAGTTGTGATTGCCAAAATTTCTCTAATTGATCAAGCCTTTTTTCCCATAATGACTTCCATTCACCGATGCGACTTAATTGTTCTATTTCTTCAGGAAAAAAGGCGCCTCGTTTATGGAATAAGGAAAGCTCGCTTCCTAACGAAGTAGCATGTCGATCAAGCAAACGCATACCTTTTAATAAGCAGTAGTTTTTTTCTTCTATCTCACTTACATAGTAACCGTGCACCGTCGGAACGAAAGTCGCAACAGTAATATCCCCTTGCTGGTTCATATAATCGCTTAACTTTTTCATTTCAACAAGTACATCTTCCTCCATATTCCCAATCGGAAGGAGTACATAAATTTTATTGCGAATCCAAAAGCTTTTATAGGGGCCAAGGGGGATTAATTCTTTGACATGCATTTGATAATGCTCATAAATATGCTGAATCATCATAGTCGCCACCTATGGTTTTTCTTTATATATATGAGCTTGTGCTCGACTTTCATTCCTATCTATGCACATGATACAGCAGCGAAACGTATACAAATAATAAAAAGAAAAAAAGGTGATAACATGAAAGAATCCAATCAACTACAAGAAAGAGCATTACAACTACTACAAGAACGTGGTGTAACAATCGATGATATTGCGGAGCTTGTTCATTTTCTTCAAAAGAAATACCATCCAAAATTAGAGATGTCAGAATGTCGTTACAACGTAGAACGTGTATTATCCAAACGCGAAGTACAAAATGCACTCATTACAGGAATCGAATTAGACGTCCTTACCGAAAAAGGAATGTTAAGCGAACCATTACAAGATATCGTAAAACGTGATGAAGGCTTATATGGAGTCGATGAAGTAATCGCACTTTCAATCGTAAACGTGTACGGCTCTATCGGTTTCACAAACTTTGGATATATCGATAAATTAAAACCGGGTATTTTAGAATATTTAAATGATAAATCATCTGGAAAGGTTCATACATTCCTTGATGATATTGTCGGAGCAATTGCTGCCGCTGCGTCTAGTCGCTTGGCGCATCGGGCTGAACATGCGGAATAAGGTAGAACCCTAAAAATAAGAACCCACCTCTTTACACAAAGAGGCGGGTTCTTTTGTTTACATAAATCGGAAACCGATATACAATTTATGTAAAATATTTTTGGATATTTAAAAAAGGAGTGTGTTCTGATGTCTAAAAAGCAAATCTTTTCTTGGCTTTCTCTCCTTTTCGCACTGGTTGCCTTCGTCACATTCTTTCTATGTCTCTCATGGACATGGCGCCTTACAGCTTCACTAGAAGCCACTATTATTACAAGTAGTATTTTATCTATCATTTTAGCACTCATTGGAGAAAAAGGGTTGGTTCGTGCAATAAGTGGAACATGCTCTATCGCCATACTCTCTTACATTATTTTTTTCGGTTATGTTATACGCTTAATTTGGACCGGTCCATAACACATTTGTTAACAACGACATTCACCTAAATCATACTCCATGAGCAGGAACTTTCTCCCCCTGCTCATAAACAAAACATTCTTTTGAAACCCAATATTCTCATACAATGTAATTGCCCTTTTATTAAAAACAGCAACGCTTAAACGGATTCTTTGAGGCCGAAACTCTTTTAAAGCAAATTGGAGGCCAACTTGAAAGAAAGATTTCCCCATTCCCTGTCCCGTTAGATCTGGCTTCATACCAAGCCCAATATCTACGGTATCTCCGCCTGTATATAACTTCGCATCCCTTCCTCCTGGAACTTGTGCGTTTTCTCCAAAACAAAAATATCCAATGAATTCTCCATGTTCATTACTGCAACCATAATATGTACCATCTAGCAGTTCTTCTATTGTTTCATCACTTCCTGAAAAGCTGTATAACGAATACGGTTCCTCATACTGCCATGTATTGATTTCTTTTGCTTCTGTCCTTGTTAGTTTATGTATATTCATCTTTCTTCTCCCTTTCTAAAAACGAATTACTAACAAAGTTCTACATGAATCCTGAAATTAACCTTCTATTTTTGAAAACTTTGTAAATTTTTAAAATACTAAATTGGAAAACTTTTGTTAGCGTGTTACGATTGGATTAACTATTTTAAATGAGGTGGTGACAACTTGAAGTATTTTTCCTACCTCCCTGTTGAAGAAAAGCAAAAACTTTTCTATCAGGAGCCTATTGAGTTTTCAAAAGACATGCCAAAAGAACAATTAGCTTATGCATTAGGAGCTACTCTATATACACCTGGAACAAAGAGAACTATTGCAGATGACATCGTTAGAAAAAAGCACGAAGGTACAACATCGATTGTACTTTGTTTAGAAGATTCCATTAGTGATGGAGAAGTGAAACTTGCCGAGCAAAACGTCGTCATACAAATGCAACTACTGGCTCATATGATTGATGTAAATAAATTTCTTCCATCAGATATACCACTTCTCTTTATTCGGATTCGTGAACCAAAACAAATGCGCTCACTCGTTCACGAACTAGGCAACGCCATTCATTGTATAAGCGGTTTTGTTTTTCCTAAGTTCACTCCAGCTAACGGAATGTCTTACATTCATGAACTATCGGATATAAACGAAACATATTCTCTTTCACTTTATGGGATGCCTATTTTAGAGTCTCCTGAAATTATTTATAAAGAAACTCGTATTGATGCGTTACTAGCAATTAAAGAAATCTTAGATTCTTACCGTGATTTTATTTTAAATGTCCGAATTGGTGCGACGGATTTTTCAGGTCTATTCGGCATTCGCCGTAACAAGGATACGACGATCTATGACATTTCTATTATTCGCGATTGTATTTCTGATATTATCAATATTTTTTCTAGAAAGGCAGATGAATATGTTATATCTGGACCGGTGTGGGAGTACTTCGGAAACACGCAGCGCGTACTAAAACCACAGCTCCGGCAAACACCGTTTCGTGAATCATTCGGAAGCGCTGGGCTTACAATGCGTGAGGATATGCTTCATCGCTATGAGGATGGATTAATTCATGAAGTCTTGCTCGATCAATCAAATGGATTGATTGGAAAAACGGTTATTCACCCTTCCCACATTAAACTTGTACAAGCCTTGCATGTTGTAACGTTAGAGGATTATTTAGATGCAAAAGCAATTTTTGAAGCTGCTCAGACATATAACGGCGTGATGAAAAGCAGCTTTTCTAACAAAATGAATGAAGTGAAGCCGCATTATAATTGGGCGCGTAAAACACTTCTGAAATCTAATATTTACGGGGTGCTACATGAACAACAAACTTTCATCGATCTCCTTACCGAAAAATCAAAACAAAACGTACACGTACCACATTTTAAATAAAATAACAGTTCATATAGATGTACGAGATAATCCATATTTATTATCGCCAGATCAGCTATTTCAAATGGCCGCAAGAATGAATAAGAAACGCGTTTTTTTATTTGTGAGTACCATTTTAGGGAAACACCTTCCCGTTCTACCTGCAACCTCTTTAGCTGGAGGATGCGCTCTTGCTGCAAGATATATGGAGGTATTGCAGCATACAAATCATCCATATCAAAAAGAAATTCTTAACCTGATTTCTTCTAAAGACAGTACCAATAATGAACTAGAGGCAATTCTCCAGTATCAATTCCCTCTAGAAAAAGAAGTTTTATTTATTGGATTTGCTGAAACAGCTACCGCATTAGGACACGCTATGTTTCAATGTTTTCAAAATGCACAATATGTTCATACAACAAGGGAGACAATCTCACAAATCGATTCCGTCATTACATTTGAAGAAGAACATTCTCATGCGACGTCTCATCGTTGCTATGTGGACAAAAGCTATTTCCAAAATGAACAGCCTATCGTCCTTGTGGATGACGAAATGACAACAGGAAAAACCGTACTTAATATCATCAGGTCCATTCAAGAAAAGTTTCCAAGAAAAGAATATATTGTTGCTTCTTTATTAGATTGGCGCTCAGATGCGCATCAAAAGCAATTTACAGAGCTTGAGCAAGAACTTGATATTACGATTCATGTGATTTCTCTATTAAGCGGTTCAATTGATGTAATTGGTAGTCCAGTTGCTACTTCCTATTCACATGATGAAACGGTTTATAAATTAATAGGATCCAAGATAGAAAAACATATCATTCCATGCCCTACTTTACCGTATACATCTCCCTGGCATAATGTCAGCTACATAAACTACACAGGGCGCTTTGGCATTTCATCCGATGATCAAAAGTATATCCACTCTTTTGCTAGAAAGATTGGTCATGATTTAAAGAAAAAGCGAAAAGGTCAACAGACACTCTGCTTAGGAACTGGCGAGTTTATGTATCTTCCAATGCGAATCGCAGCTGAAATGGGAGAAAACATTTCCTATCAATCAACAACACGCAGTCCGATTCATCCTTACACGGGTGATGTACAATACGCTATTCATAGTCGTTTTTCCTATGAAAGCCCTGAAGATAAAGCCGTTACAAATTATTTTTATAATATCCAGCCTGGGGACTACGATGAAGTCTTTCTTTTTATAGAACGTGATTTACAAGAAGATACTTTCCATCCCCTTCTTACACAATTACAAACCGTTATTCCGCTCATCCATATCGTTTCATGTCAATAACCCACCACTTATGACCTCTTGCGAGGTTCATTGAAGTGGAGGCTTGTAAAAGCCCTTATTGTCTAGCCTAAGTCTTCATGGACTACGTTATTATCGTTATCATACCCAAGAATGATTCCCTAGTTCTTGGCTCTATGTAGGCTCTGTAATAGTTCTGATTGGGAAGGAACGGTCAACCTAACGTGTAAGTCGGACTTACAAGCGATTATAACATTGGCGAAGGGAAATAAACTCCACAAGGAGGGAACACATTATGATTGTGTTCGTTATCAATAAGCATGGTGAAGCATTGATGCCATGTTCACAAAGAAAAGCTAGGATATTACTCAAAAGCAAAAAGGCAAAAATCATTAACTACAAGCCTTTCGTGATTCAGTTATTATATGGTAGCTATGGCTACAAACAACCTATCAAACTAGGAATCGATCTTGGCTCTAAACATATTGGGGTTGCCATTGTTAGTGAGGACAAGGTGTTAGCTAAAGGCGAAATCGCTTTGCGTGACGATGTGAAAGGCAACTTGGAATCAAAGAAAATCTATCGTAGAAGTAGACGGAATCGGAAAACTAGATACCGTAAGGCTCGTTTTCAAAATCGTACTTCAAGTAAAAAAGAGGGTTGGCTTCCTCCAAGTATTCAAAACCGAATAAATAATACATTTCGTTGGGTAGATGTGTTTAGAACTGTTTTGCCTAATCCCGCTTTGCACATAGAAGTTGGGAAGTTTGATGTGCAGAAGATGATGAATCCTTCAATCGAAGGAAAGGACTATCAACAAGGGCAAACCTTTTCTTATCACGATGTACGATATTTCGTTTTTGCGAGAGACAATTATACATGTCAAGTGTGTAAGAAAAAGAATAAAATACTAAACACTCATCACATCATATACAGAAGTCATGGAGGTTCTGACCGAGCAGATAACCTAATAACTGTTTGTGCGGATTGTCATACGCATGAAAATCACCAAGAGGGTAACGTTCTTTGGAAATGGATGCAAGAGGGAAAGAAACTTCCACAGTATAAGGAAACAGTATTCATGAACGTGATAAGAAGAAAAGTATATAACCAATATCCTGATTATCATGTTACGTATGGTAGCGTAACAACACCCCACAGAAAAGAACTTGGATTGGAAAAGTCGCATTATAATGATGCCATCGCCATTAGTGGAATTTCTGCCGTTCGTTCCAACCCGTCTACCATGTTTAAGATTGTTCAGTTTCGGAAGAAAAAACGAAGCTTACACGAAGCAACCGCAAGAAAAGGCAGAAAGCAAAAGAATATCACTTCTAAAAGAAATGAGAAAAACACGAAACAAGTAGGGGATTGGTGTTTGAATGACCAAGTACGTCTATTTGGAAAAGTGGGTTGGATAAGCGGATTCAGCGGAAAAAGTGCTTATGTCAAGGATATTAACGGAAACTATGTAACCATCCCCAGAAAAACATACAAACAGGTAAGTCTTTCAAAACTTGAACGAATTTGTCGAAACAATAATTGGCAATACCAAGAACTTTCGGCTTACGCCGACTGAAATTCATCTCCCATCTAAAAACTGGGGCTTATGCCCCTTCTCGTTTTTTGAGGAAGGAGACTTCTTTCAGAAATAAGTTAAAAGCTTAGTAGAAAGCGAGGGTGAAGAAATATGACCAGGGCCAAAACATTACAGCTTATCGGTAGTTATGCGAAAGAGGATGTTATTTTTCTATTAAAAGATATTAGTGATGTCATAGAAGAAAGGGCAACAGAAGAAAGAGAACAAGCAATTCAATCGGGCACACATTACTCTGAAATGCTTCCAATTGAATATAAGCCATCTAAACCTTATATGGATTTATTTTTTGCTTCACTCGAGCAATACAAACGTAAGCTAGCCATTGCAGCCGGTGTAGTAGCCGAGCAAATTATAAAGACGAAAGGAAAGAATCTTGTTCTCGTTTCGCTAGCAAGAGCCGGTACACCAATTGGCGTTTTAATAAAACGATATATTCGTTATCAATATAATCTTGACTTGCCACATTATTGTGTTTCTATTATTCGGGGGCGTGGCATTGATGAAAATGCACTTCATTATATTTTGCAGCACCATCCAAATCAAACCATTCAGTTCATTGATGGCTGGACTGGAAAAGGTGCGATAAAAAAAGAACTACGCCAATCTGTGCATACATTTAACGAAAAGAATCATGAATATATCTCAGACTGCATGGCCGTACTTGCTGATCCTGGCTATTGTACTTCTATATATGGAACACGAGAGGATTACCTCATTCCAAGCGCATGTTTAAACGCGACCGTATCAGGATTAATCAGTCGCACAGTTTTAAATGAAACTTATATTGGTCCAAATGATTTTCACGGCGCCAAATATTATAGAGAACTAGAAACAGAAGATTTATCTAACCTCTTTATCGAAGAAATCACAGCACTATTCCCTTCCATTAGCACTGACGTAACAAAGCAACTAGAGCACGTTATCGCTACCTATACAGAACCATCTTGGCAAGGGCTGCAAGACATCACGTCTATTCAAAAGCATTTTGGAATAGAAAATATAAATTTAATTAAACCAGGAGTTGGAGAAACAACGCGGGTTTTACTAAGACGAGTACCATGGAAAATTTTAATCCGTGACGAAAACAATCCAGACCTAAAACACATTTTACTTCTTGCAAAAGAAAAAAACGTACCAGTAGAACTCTATAAAGATATGACATACTCGTGCTGTGGCCTAATCAAACCTCTTGGGAGGAAACCTTCATGATTTTTGCAAGTGACCTTGATCAAACGCTTATATATTCACGTAAAGCATTTCGTACTTCTATAGAAGATGAACACATTCAACTTATCGAGACGTTAGACGGTAAAGAGATCTCTTTTATTACACACAAAACCATCTCTTTATTAAAAGAACTACAATTACAAGCACAATTCATCCCAGTTACAACACGAACAATAGAACAGTTTCAACGCATCACACTATTTCAAACAGAAGTCATTCCGGAATATGCAATTACGAGCAATGGCGGCAATATTCTTCACAATGGCAAACAAGATAGCACTTGGAAGAATATACAAACAAAGCGCTTAGCAGCATGCATGGAGAAAGAAGACATTCTAACAGAATTTCAAAATATCTCTCATGAAGAATGGGTCACTTCACAAAAAACTGCGGATGATTTATTTCACTACTGCATCATTAAGCGTGACAATATTCCATACGACGAATTACATTCATTCACCACTTGGCTCGATAAACAAGGATGGAATCACTCACTGCAAGGCAGAAAATTATATTTTGTGCCAAAGCCTGTGAACAAATGGGATGCTGTCCAGTATGTACAAGAAAAACTCCAGGCAAAAACCGTAATTACTGCTGGAGATTCCTTACTTGATCTATGCATGTTAGAAAGGGCTAATCATGCAATTGCCCCTCTTCACGGTGAACTTGAAACAAAACAAAGAAGTTTATTACCTCACATTGTAAGAACAAATGAAATTGGTATATATGCAGCGGAGGAAATTGTCAGTACAGCCCTTAAACTTATTCACACCTCTCTTCCTACTGCCTAAATTGATAAAAGGAGCGATTAAAATGGGAACTATTACATTAAGAAAAGAAGCGGTACGCGTTGTATTAGAAAAAAAGAAATTAACAGGAGTTGTCGCAAAAGTTGCGCTCGTATTAGATATTTCGGGGTCAATGCGAACACTATATAAAAACGGCACTGTCCAAGAAGTAGTTGAACGTGTTCTTGCAGTTGCAAGTCAATTCGATGATGATGGTTCGCTAGATATTTGGGTATACGATAATGAATTTTCAAGATTACCATCTGTTACCGAGAAAGACTTTGCTAATTACGTAGAAAATCACATTTTAAATAATAACTCCATTCATAAATTTGGCCGAAATGACGAGCCACAAGTGATGGAAGATATCATTAGAAAATACACGATTGAGGAGAAAAGTGAAGAGCCTGCCTTTGTTATTTTTATTAACGATGGTGGTTGTAAAAAAGGCATTCAAAAACCAGTTGTATTCTCTTCTAACCAACCGATTTTTTGGCAGTTTGTTGGGATTGGAAATGGCAAATTTGACGTTCTTAGAAAGCTAGATGAAATGGAAGGTCGTTTCATTGATAACGCAAACTTTTTCTATATTCGAGATATCGAAAAGACAACAGATGAAACATTGTATAACAACTTGTTGAATGAACTTCCGACGTGGATAAAAGAGGCAAAGGAGAAACGAATTTTATTCTAAAATAGAAGGTTTTGAGCCTGATATTATTATTCGTGATGAATTTACTCTTAAAGATTACGGCGTTCCTGGTAAAGTTATACATACTCCTGGTCACACAGCAGGCTCACTCTCTATTATTTTAGAGAACCAGGACGCTATTATTGGCGACTTACTGATGGGCGGGCATTTTGGGGGCATTCTATCTCCTCACTCCCCAAACATTCATTACTTTGCTGACGATATGGAACAAGTCCACAACAGTATCCACAACGTAATGAGTTATCAACCAAAGCGGGTCTTTGTTGGTCATGGCGGAATGTTACTTGGGGATAATATTAGGAGATGCTTCCCTATCCCTGTTGATAGAGTCACATCATTTGACGTAACTCCAAAATTATAACTAAAATATTTACAATAACCCTTTATTATTTGAACAAACTATCTACATATCCACAAATAGGAGGAACAAACATGAAACATTTAATCGTTTATGCACACCCAAATCCACAGAGCTTCAATCATGCGATTTTAGAAACTGTAAAAGGTGAACTAGAAGAAAAAGGTCATGAAGTACGTGTTCGCGACTTATATGAATTAAACTTCAATCCAGTATTAAACGCTTCTGATTTTGTTTCCTTTTCTCAAGGGAGTACGCCAGCTGATATTAAAGAAGAACAAGAACATATTACTTGGGCTGATAACATCACATTTATTTATCCAGTTTGGTGGGCGGGTCTTCCAGCAATCTTAAAAGGATATGTTGACCGTGTGTTTAGCCATGGCTTTGCGTATGCTTACGGTGAAAATGGAATTGAAAAGTTACTAAGTGGTAAAAAAGGATTGTTATTATCCACAATGGGGAATACGAAAGAAGCGTATACAGCAAGCGGTATGTTTGACGCAATGAAGAAAACAACGGATGCTGGTATTTTTGAATTTACAGGAATTGAAACGTTAGAGCACACATTCTATACAAGTGTTCCTGCTGTGGATAACGATGTGAGAAAACAATATCTTGAAGAAGTGAAAGAAGTAGTGAATCGCGTATTTTAATGAAAAATCCACCTTCATAAGGTGGATTTTTCATTTCATGATAAGCTTAGGAATATATCTTTGTAGAATGTTTTCTAGCTCACTCATATCTTCTTGCCTAATGAGTAAGTTCACATTATCATGCCACTTTTCTTGCCCACGATATAAGAAGATATTTTCTTTCGGATTTTCCCATATGGATGTTTTATAACCCTTTAATTCTGCATAAGAATAGTAATTCATCCCATCAATAACACCTTTTTCATACACCTTGACGTCTTTAATTAGATGAATCACGAAAAGGATCATAAAACAAATCGCTACCATGTAAGCTCCTATTTTGAGTGACAATAGTTCGAAGCTATCAATTTCTCCATCTATATACCGAACGTATGTGAGTATAAGTTGTACAAAGAAATAAGCTGGACCAAGCAATGTGAACCAACGGCTTTTTTTACGTGGATAAGTAGCGATGAGCTCTCCAATATCATCTTGCACACTTTTTATTTTATATATTTTCCATATAGCAAAACCTAAAATACACAACGTTAAAACAAGGATAATAATAGACATTATATACAATTCTATTCCTCCTATCTCTATTGCATATATCCATTAATAACACAAACACTTTATATACTAATAAATTAATTTTAACTTTTATATCCACATATCAAATATGCAATTATGCATAAAAAAAACAGGCAACCTATAAGATTGCCTGCTCACTATTACATCTTCTCAATCCACTCCGTTAAGTTATGCACAACATGAGTTGGTTGCACATCATATTCCGTTAACTTCTCCACAGTTGTGACTCCAGTGTGGACAAGAAGCGTATGCATACCAGCATTTACCCCCGCTAAAATGTCAGTATCATAGTTATCCCCAACCATTAGCGCCTCTTCTTTCGCCATGCCAAGTACTTTTAATGCTTGCTCCATAATAATGGATTCTGGTTTACCGATAAAGATTGGATCTACACCTGTGGATACTGTAACAACAGATGTTAATGAACCGTTCCCTGGTAGTAAACCACGCTCAGTTGGAATGGCAATATCTCCATTTGTTGAAATAAATGTCGCGCCATTACGTACTGCAAGACATGCCTTCGCTAGCTTTTCATATGTAATTTCACGATCTAATCCAACAACAACAAAATCAGGATTTTCATCCACAAGCTTGAATCCTTTTTCCACAAGTGCGTCATGCAATCCTTCTTCACCAATCATATAAACAGACGCATCTTGTTTACGGTCATAAATAAAGTTTGCTGTCGCCATGCTCGTTGTAAAAACTTGATCTGGTTTAGCTGGGATATCGAAACGAACAAGCTTTTCTGCTACTTGTTCTGGTTTACGAGTTGAGTTATTTGTTACAAACAAATATGGGAGACCGCGCTCCTGCAAGGCCTTTACAAAGTCACTCGCTTCTTCAATTTGTTCTTCACCGCGATACATTGTACCGTCTAAGTCGATTAAATAGCCTTTATACATCTATGTCTCTCTCCTTTTTGTCCTAGCGTTCATACCTTCTTATATTAACCGCTTTTGCCAAAGAAAAAAACGCTTCGTCTAAAAGCGTCCCATAACGTTCATTTTTTCTCTTGTATGTGATACGAACAGTGACAGTCACCATCGCACATATTTGATAACACTTTCACATCTTCATCAGAAAACAACCGCTTATACATATTTTCTTCCTCCAAACAAAGCTGTGGATATTTTTCAGCAACAGCCTTTAATGGACAATTTTGTTTTTGTAATATGTATGAGTTTTCCCCATCTTGCTTCACTTGTACCATATATCCATTTTCCTCTTGGATAACGGTAACCTCCCTAAGCTTCTGTAATACATTCTCTCGGCGACTTACTCGTTTTTCTAATTGCTCCTCCATCCGATTCGTCCTTGCCTTTAAAATGGCATTTACAAGGGTTTCATCACCAATTTGCTCTAAATCCTCTAACATCCCTAAAGCAAATTGCTTATAATCTTTCGGAAATGAATCTTCGCCTTTTTGACTTAGGGCGTATACATATGTTGGCCTTCCCACATGTTGGCGCACCATTTTCGATTGAATTATTTCTTCTTTCTCAAGCTTACTTAAATGACGACGTACTGCCATCTCTGTAATCTCCAAAGATTCCGCTAGCGATCCAACCGTTTGTTCACCGTTTATTTTTAAAAGCTGTACAATTTCTTCCTTCGTTGTACGTGCTTCCCCCATTTTCTATCCTTCTCCCTTTTTAGCCGTTCCCATAGACAAAAAAGACCCCCAAAAAGGTGAATGGGGATCTTATCCATACGCTTATTCTGCTACAAATGCAGATACAGGTCCTAATTCCTTTTCTAAGTAACGGCGAATATTCGCAGGGTATTTCTGTACCACAGCGATTTGTTTTTGAATCGTTGTATATAATTCTTCATGGTTCATTTGAATATAATCTTGCATAAGCATTTTCCGAAGAAGAATCACTTCTTTTATTCCTTCTCCTTCTTCCGCGCTTATGACTTTTTCATCCATTAAAATATCAATAATATCTTCATAACTTCCTGGATCACGCATAATAAATCCATCAATCATTGCATTTCCAACATCTAATATGCAATCAATGACAAGATGCGACATACGCTCTAATGCGTAATATTCAAAAGGAGTTTCATATTGCTGCTTCTCTTGAAATGTATCCACTACCTGCTCTAAACATGTTAACATTTGTTCTATTTTTTTTCTGTCTACAAAGTACATGAATGTCACCTACCTGGAAATAAAAGCATTTACATTTTAATTGTAACCGTTTCTTCTGAAAAAATCGACAATTTTTCGAATTCACCTTTCCCTCGTTATTTGTTATAGTTATAACTGTATGATTTTTGAAATTGGAGGAATGTCACCTTGGAACGTGAACTCGCATTAGAAATTGTCCGTGTAACAGAAGCAGCAGCCTTAGCATCCGCACAATGGATGGGCCGCGGAAAGAAAAACGAAGCAGATGATGCAGCAACTACTGCTATGCGTGATATGTTTGATTCAGTAAACATGGCAGGTACTGTTGTAATTGGTGAAGGAGAACTTGATGAAGCACCAATGTTATATATTGGTGAGGAACTTGGAACAGGCAACGGTCCAGAAGTAGATATCGCCGTTGACCCATTAGAAGGTACAAACATCGTTGCAAAAGGTCTTGCAAATGCAATGGCAGTTATCGCAATCGCAGATAAAGGGAACCTTCTTCATGCTCCGGATATGTACATGGAAAAAATAGCGGTTGGTCCAAAAGCAGCTGGTAAAATTAGCTTAGATGATCCAATTGAGAAAACAATTGAAATTGTAGCAGAAGCAAACAATAAAAAAATTCGTGATCTAACGGTTATCGTCCAAGAACGTGAACGTCATCAAGATATTATTGACCGTGTTCGTGCAAAAGGTGCACGTGTAAAACTATTCGGTGATGGCGATGTTGGTGCGTCAATCGCAACAGCTCTTCCAGGAACAGGAATCGATTTATTCGTTGGTGTTGGCGGCGCTCCAGAAGGCGTTATCTCTGCAGCAGCACTGAAATGTCTTGAAGGCGAAATGCAAGCACGCTTAGTTCCAATGAATGAAGAAGAAGAAGCACGTTGCCGTAAAATGGGATTAGAAGATCCTCGTCAACTTCTTATGTTAGATGACTTAGTATCAGGCGATGACGCAATCTTCTCAGCAACAGGTGTATCCGCTGGTGAGCTATTAGATGGTGTTAAATTCCTTGGTGGGGATTTAGCAGAAACGTACTCTATCGTTATGCGCTACAAAACAAGAACAGTACGCTTTATTAAAACGCATCATCATTTAGATCATAAACCTCACTTAAACTTAGATATTTAAAAAAGGAGCCTGTGTAGTATGGAAGAACGTTTCTTTCTTTACGACGATACAGTCGATACAAAAACGCGTTTCGTTAGCTTTATGGGAGAAAATGAGCGCCACGATTTAGCGCTTTTATATTCTGATCGTCATTATGGTAAAACAATTGTCCTTGATATGCAGCGCAATAAATTTGCAATCATCGGCACTGACGATTTAAACGAACCCGGCTACTTAGAGCATGCTTTTTCTGTCTCTGAAGAAATTGCAGAAGAACTTCGCTCATTCTTATTTGAACTTATATAATATTATGACACCAGCTACCTTGATGGCTGGTGTTTTTTCACATAAAAACATTTTGAATTTTCAATCTCTTATGGTATACTTATGAGCAAATCTATTTGGAAGAAAGGACGTCTACTACGTATGCCAACATTTACTTTGTAATGGATCAGCAATTGAATAGCATTACTCTTAAAAAAGCTGTGTGCTTTTATCAAGGGAGTAGTCTGTTCATTTCCCATTACAAAGGAACGTAACGCATCTGTAGTATGATGTTGTACGGAGGTTCCTATAAGGGAACCTCTTTTTATTTTTGTCTATTTCTTCCTCATTCATACTGCAAGACATCCAAATAGCTGTATTACGTTCCTTTACCATCAAACGAGGTGAAGGAAAATGCAGAAAGTACAACTTTCTTGGAGTTTATATGACAATGAATTTGAAACAAAGATTGAAAAACATTGTAAAAATTGTGGGCATACCACCCTTTTTACTGATACAAATATTCGTAGACATAACGCAAATGGAAAAAACATTTACCGCTTTGCCATTTATAAATGTCCTAAAGGCCATACGTGGAATAAGAAACTTCAAATTTATAAATCGTTTTCTGATCATGTCGAAACGCTCGATGTGTTTCAGAAAGAACAAGATGAAACAACCACTACCATTTCAATTATGCAATATAAAGAAAATGGTACTACACAAATAAACATTACACTAGAAACCGTTTTAGGCTCTCATCGCATGGATAAAGCACTCGCAGCGTATATTTCAGATTGGAGCCGCACCGCGATTGTAGATCGAATCAAAAACGGACACATTCAGTTGAATGGACAACAGATGAAACCAAATACAACGCTTGCTGAAGGTGATCTTATTTCAATTTGCTTGTAAAGGAGACACATATGCTACAAATAATAAAAGGTACACTTAACCAATTAGATGAATTAGATGCTATGTATATGCAGTGTAAAGAAGACCTATTACAAAAGCAGATTTACCAATGGGATGACTCTTATCCGACGCGTGAAACGGTTTCCTATCACTTAGAAAATAACGAGCTTTATTGTCTATATGAAGATGATTCAATCGTTGGTGCCGTCGTTTTGAACGAATATCAGTCCCCAGAGTATACGCTTATTAATTGGTCAAAAATGGAGGGGCGTCTTCTCATTGTCCACTCTTTTGTCATCCATCCTAACTCCCAAGGAAAAGGATATAGCAAAGTATTATTATCCTTTTGGGAAAATGAAGCGGAGCAAAAGAATTATACGGGGATACGCTTAGATGCCTTCACAGGTAACCCTGTTTCCTTATGTCTATATGAAACAAACGATTATATTTGCTGCGGCGCTGTTTATTTTGCAAGTAAACCACAGCCTTACAATTGGTATAACTGCTACGAGAAAGTATTCGACTAAAAGAAATTCCTCTTACATCTACGTAAGAGGAATTCTTTTTATTTCTTCACTTTTCGTAATACAAAGTGTGCACAACCAAAATTACAGTACTCATATAAGTATTCTGTTAATGTACTAATTTTCGTATCATATGTCGCACGTTGGTTACTATCATCAAAAAAGCCGCGCAATCTAAGTTGATCGTACCCCCAGTCACCAACGATATAATCATATTTATTTAAAATTTCTGCATAGCGCTCTTTAAATGCTTCTTCACGAAAACCGTTACGATAGTCTTTAATTACTTCGTACTGAACATTATTAATGCTCACTGTAGCATGAATCTCTTGCTTTTGCTCCATCATTAACTTCCTTTCTAAGCATTCTTCTTTTTATCGTATCACAAAGCCTAACAACCAACAATTTCAAATACAAAAAATTGAAAAGTAGTAAATGCTATGGGGAAGGAGGTGATACATCGTGAAAAAACAAATGATACTCTCTCTTCTCACTCTTTCCTTATTTGCTGGTTGCCAAACGGCCAATAAAGCTGAGATGGAACGTGAGGAAGGGAGTCGCGTTCTTGTTTCCAATAAAGATGATATGTATCATACAGAAAATACAAATACGCGGCTTACAAGAGTCGGTTACTCATCTAAAGAAAAAGATGAAGTATCTAACAAACAAGTAGGCGTGATTAACCGTGAGAAAGTAGCAGAAATGATTACAAATATGACAGTAAATCTTCCGGATGTCACAAATGCTGCCACCCTCGTTACAGATGATGAAGTATTTGTTGTATACCGCGCCAATACAACTGATCCTGCACTTGTGACAGACCAAGTATATAAAACAGCTTTGTCCATCGTTCCTCGCTATTATAAAGCATATGTATCAACAGACCAAAAATTGATTTCGCAAATTCAAGGACTGCAATCTGGTACATTAAACAATAAGGAATATGAGCAAAGCCTTGATATGTTAAAACGCGAAATGGGGAAAAATCCGCATTTGAATAATAGTCAAAATGCTACGCTAAACGACATGATTAAAAAATAAAAAAGATGGCGGCTGCCCACTTGAGACAGCCCCATCTTTTTATTTTTTACGGTTATCTGCATATACTGCCATTGCATCACACATAAACTGTGCTAACCCTTCTCCAAACTGATTAATATTTTTTGTAAAGCGTTCATCATCGACGTACATTTGTCCTAATCCTTTAAATGCCTCTAATGAATATTGACCAAAGTTTTGCAAGTAATCGTACCATTCTTGAATTGCTTCTTGTGCTTCTTTAGCATCAGGTGCACCATTGCGAAGCGTAGCTAGTTTTCGATAAATTGCATTAAACTCCTCTTGCTTTTCCTTAGGCATGCTAGCTGCTGCTTTATTTGCTTTATCAACAGCTTCGTCCCCCCATCTCTTACGTGCTTCCTCTTCATATGGGTTATGACTAAAATCAAATCCTTCAAATTTTTCTTTATTCGTCATGTCAATCTCTCCTTTTGTATGCTTAATCGTCTTATCAATTGTCGCAATCACCTTATCCAGTCGAGCTCGCTTCTCTAGTAGCATTTTCTTGTGCAACGTAAGCGCCTCTTCCCGGTCAAATGAAGGACTCATGATAATTTCTTTAATCTTCTTTAAAGGGAAGCCAAGCTCTTTAAAAAATAAAATTTGCTGTAATGTCTCTAAATTTTCATTAGAATACAGACGATAACCAGAACCCGTTATCTCATCCGGTGTTAAAAGCCCAATTTCATCGTAATGATGTAGTGTGCGCACACTAATACCAACTAAATCGGCTACTTCTTTCACTCTCATTGTCATGATTTCGCCTCCCTCAATACATACAATAAAGTATCACGCAACGTAAGGGTCAATAGGAAAAAACTCTTTTTTCATCACTTCTATTTTCACTAAGATAAGCGATTCCCTCCACATTCCCCTCATTTTCCTGCATAATATAAGGGTACATACATTAGAAAGTGGTGAAAAGTATGGTCTCAAATGCTGTAATTGCTAGTATGATTACCCAGCTTGTACTCTCAGTTCTCGTTCCGGTTATTGTACTTGTTTATTTCCGAAAAAAATACCATATAAACTGGAAAGTTGTTGGAGTTGGCGTTCTTATCTTTATCGGATTTGCGCAAATTCTCGAAACACCTTTTCACGTATTTATGTTAGGAAATCCAACAATATCCGAATTATTGAAAAATCCATTTCTCTATGCTATCTATGGTGGACTCACCGCTGGTATCTTTGAAGAGTTGGGACGATTCATAGCCTTCTTCTATTTACTTAAGAAATACCAAGAATATAAAGATGGTTTAGCATATGGAATTGGACATGGGGGAATTGAATCTATTTCAATCGGAGCACTAGCTAGTCTTCAAACCCTTTACTTTGCTATTTCAATCAATAATGGAAGTTTTTCAAAACTTATTGAAAAATCTCCTCAGCTCAGTCAAGTACAAGATATATTGCTTAATACTCCTTTCTATTTATATCTACTTGGTAGTTTAGAAAGGATCATGGCACTTGTCCTTCAAATTGCTTTTACAATGCTTGTATTATATGGCGTAAAGCATAAGAAATATATTTTTGCTGTATACGCTGTACTTTTCCACGCCTTTGTGGACTTCTTTGCGGCTCTTTATCAAAGACAAGTTATCAACATATTTATCGCAGAAGGCATTACAGTTGTGTTTACAATTTGTGCCTTTATTCTTATTCGCAAAATGAAAGAAAAACTGACAATTGAACCATAAAAAAGCTAAGTCAACATGGCTTAGCTTTTTTAATAGAGGACTTTATTTTCTCTTTGTCGAAGTATGTTATGGTCAACTTACAAAGTGAGGGATGAGTATTGAAGAAGCTTATTTTAGTACGTCACTGCTCAGCTACTGGTCAAGAGCGTGAAGCAGAACTAACGACTGACGGGAAAAATGAAGCAAATATTCTTGCTGAATTTCTCATTACGAATAACTTACAAATAGACGCCATTATTTCAAGCCCTTTTACTCGAGCAGTCCAATCCATTGCACCTTTTGCATTACGAGCCAATTTACCAATAAAAGAAGATGAGCGCCTAGAAGAACGTAAATTAAGCGGGGCTCCAATGGAAGATTGGTTACAAAAACTCGAACATACTTTTACAAATATAGATATTGCCTTTTCAGGCGGAGAGTCAACAAAACAAGCGATGGACCGTGCTGCATCGCTGATTCAAGATGTTTTAAAACAAGAACATCACGTAACACTACTCGTTACGCATGGAAACTTACTAACACTTATTTTAAAGTACTTTAATGATCAAATTGGTTTTCAAGAATGGAAAAGCTTAAGCAACCCCGATATGTATGAAATTACAATTGATGAACGGACAACAATCTACAGGTTATGGGGAAATACCAAGCAAAATCATTACACTAAATAACATTGAACATATTTGTTATGCAATTTCCTTGTTATATTCAAGAAAGTGCACAGCCTATCCATCATAACCATATAACATCCCTATCGAATGCATTCAGTTGACATCGCGAGAAGATGCCTGACATGCTTCCTGTGTCTTTACAACATGCGGAGCTTTTTATAACAGAGACTTTTGGATACTTGAAATTGTAAGGATGAACATGCACTAAATATAGAAAGGGGTATTACCAAAATATGTACGAAGAAGTAATCTCTTTATTACATAAAACAAATGCTTCCTATGAAAAATTTGAACATGAACCAGTTCTCGATTACGAAACGGATCGAGTCGTCCGTGAACGTCTTGGCTTACAAGGCGCTCCAAGTAAAAGCTTATTTTTAAAATCAAAATCTGAATCCTATTACGTTTTCTTTACATTAGAAGGGACTCGTCTCGAGAGAAACGAAATGAAGGAAATCACTGGGCAACGCTTATCCATTTGTTCACCTGATGAACTAAGAGAACAAACAGGATGTATTCCGGGATGCGTCGCTCCTTTTGGCTATTCACAGGATGTAACAATTATTGTGGATCGTTCCATCTATGCCTATGAAAAAATTTTAATTACACCTGGTGTTCCGGAATTTACAATTGAATTATCCACAGAGGAATTGAAAAAGATTTTATCCACATGCCAAAATACCGTTTTAGAATACGGAAAAGAGAGCTGATCATTCAGCTCTCTTTTTAATGGGCACTAGATCCTGACATATTTAATACTGCTACTCCGCCTATGATAAGTATTAATCCAACAGCAGTTTGCCACGTAAAAGCATCTTTCCAAACAAGTACACCAATCAGTGCCGTTAAAGCCGTTCCTACTCCTGACCAAATCGCGTATGCCGTACTAAGTTGTATATGCTGCAATGCTTTAGAAAGGAAGAAAAATGCTGAGGCAAATCCAAGCACTACCCCTATGCTTGGTAACACTTTTGTAAAACCATTTGATACCTTTAGCATAGTTGTCCCAAATACTTCACTTACAATTGCAATTGCTAAGAAAATAAAAGCTTTCATTCGATTCCTCCTAAAAAATCCTTCTTAGCATTCTCACTAAGAAGGATTTTTTTACAATTATTTTGCTGCTGCTGTATTCTCTTTAGCAGAACGTACTTGCTCATCTGCATGATAAGAAGAACGTACAAGCGGACCAGCTTCACAGTGGCTAAACCCTTTGCTAAGTGCAATTTCTTTTAGCTCTGCAAATTCAGCTGGTGTGTAGTATTTAATAACTGGTAAATGCTTTTTAGATGGTTGTAAGTATTGTCCAAGTGTTAAAATATCCACATTGTTCGCACGTAAGTCGTCCATTGCTTCAATTAAGTCTTCTCTTGTTTCACCTAGTCCCACCATAATGCTAGATTTAGTTGGAATATCAGGTTGCATTTCTTTTGCACGACGTAAAAACTCTAATGAACGGGGATATTTTGCTCTAGCGCGAACTCGGTCAGATAATCGACGTACAGTTTCAATGTTATGGTTTAAAATATCCGGTTTTGCATCCATTAACATTTTTAAGTTTTCTTCTACCCCACCCATATCAGATGGTAACACTTCAATAGACGTGAATGGATTTTTGCGACGAACAGCACGCACTGTTTCAGCAAAAATAGCTGCTCCGCCATCTTTTAAATCATCACGTGCAACCGCTGTTATAACAACGTGTTTTAAGCCCATTTGTACAACAGAATCTGCTACGCGTTCTGGCTCTTGTAAATCAAGCTCTGTTGGTAAGCCTGTTTTAACCGCACAAAAACGACAAGCACGTGTACAAACCGCACCTAAGATCATAAATGTCGCTGTTTTTCTTACAGCCCAACATTCGTGAATGTTTGGACATTTTGCCTCTTCACAAACGGTATGAAGCTGCTTAGTACGCATCATTTTCTTTAAGCCTGTATAGTTTTCATTTGTATTTAACTTAATTTTCAACCATTCGGGCTTGCGCTTATATTCTGTTTGTTTTGTCATGTTATCAACTCCGCACAATATGAAATAGTTTACCGTGTTCGCTTCTTTCAATGTAACATATCTATTCTAACGTATGAAAGCGATTTGCTCAAATGAAGATTCCAATAATTTTTACCAATGATTTACTATAATGAAATATCTCGTATATCCCACACTAAAGAGAGTGATGTTGTGAAAGGAGTTCATTTTCATGCTTCGAAAGATTTCCATATTGCTTTCTATTTGTTTTCTTCTTCAGCAAGGGGTTGCCTATAGTGAAGTTGATCAAAAACAAATATACGAAAAGCGCATGACACTTTATAAAGAAACAGAAAAAGTTTCTCGTATTCCATGGTATTATTTAGCCGCAATTGATCAATATGAACGAAATATACGGAGCGTAAGAAGAGATATTCCGAAAAAAACTAACGCTATTATTTCAATTTACTTCAAACCAGAGGTGTGGTCTGGTCCTGCTAATAGTTCTACTAATGATACTTTCCCCCATACCATTTCCCTGTTTGGAGGAATTGGTTTAGATGGCGATAAAGACGGATTTGCAAATGCAAATAACGACAGGGATATTTTGCACACAATGGCGACCATTGTAAAGAAGCAAGGAACATCAGAAGATCGTATTAAAATTATGCTTTGGGAATATTATAGGCGTGCAAAAACAGTTGAGCTTATTACGGAATATGCTCGCATGTATAAGCACTACGGCCGTATTAACTTAGAAGGAAACGCTTTTCCTCTTCCTGTTCATAGCGATCATAGCTATCGTAGTACCTTTGGAGCTGGACGGAGCTTTGGCGGAAGACGCATTCATGAAGGAACTGATATTTTTGCAAGACATGGCGTACCAGTACGATCTACTTGCTACGGTATTATTGAAACAAAGGGCTGGAACCGCCTTGGCGGCTGGCGCATCGGCATTCGCGATTTATATAACAATTATCATTATTACGCACATTTAGGCGGTTTTTCAAAAGAAATACAACTTGGACAAATTGTCGAACCAGGAAAAGTCCTTGGGTTTGTTGGAAATACAGGTTATGGTCCTCCTGGCACAGCCGGAAAATTCCCTCCGCACTTACACTTTGGGATGTATAAAGACAACGGCTATACAGAATGGGCTTTCGATCCGTACATGCATTTAAGTTTGTGGGAGCGGAAAGAACGTGCGAATTTAAAAAATAACCGTAGCTAGAGGCTACGGTTATTTTTTCATATCCCTATACCGACATTGCAATTATTCCTAAAAGGAATTGCAGAACATAACTCATAACAATGCTCATCCAAGCCCACTGATTATTAGCCCTCACCAATCGGGCTTTTACTGGCAGTTCAGCTCCCACCTAACTTCTTTAGAAAAGCGGAAGCGGCTCGCTCAGAATCGCAGGACGTTGGAGTACCCGACAGAGAGGCGCTTTTTGCCTCGTCCGAGGGGGCGAAACGACCGGAGATTCTAGCCGCTAGAGCTGGACAATGCTTTCGCTGAATTTTGAGGTGGGAATGTTACTGCCCGCGAATAGCGAGATAAAAAAGCGAATGACTTAATCATCCGCTTTCTTTCCTTTACTATCTGGCACAACGACTCCGCCACTTCCATAATAAGATGGTACCTCTCCTTGTACAATTCGCGTCGCAATTGGAATATTTTGTTTCACTGTAATTTCTTTTGTACGAAATGGAATAATTACCTGCAGCGTAACGTCCACTTCCATAACGACTTCAATCGCTGTATTATTAATACCATGCGGTTTCACATTTTGTTTAATATCCGTACTTACATGACCAATTGTTGTAAAATCAATCGGAATATCTGGCCCTAAATTTCCAAGTAGTGCATTATCCGTTATGCGCCCAAGAGGAACAGACATCGACACTCCACTCTCTTCTGGAAGACCGAGCGCCTTCATATCCCCCTTCTCCACTTGATGCAAATATTTCTCTATGTATGCAGTAGTCGATGTTAAAATCTCATTTACTTGCTTTGTATTTAAATCGATTGTAGATACTTTTCCATTCTTATCATTTTGTACTTTCATTAATGAGTCAACATCAAATCCTTCTTTAATTCGATCCTTTACCGCCTTCGTCATCACAACCGTTGCCATTTTATGTGTCTGCATTTCCCCATACTTGATCAATGTTGGCTGAATACTTTTATTCACAATCCAGAATCCTTGTAAAGTTAATAATAAAAAAATGATAAACGAAATGAGTAGTACATGCCGAAAGGGAAGCGGTCCTTTTCGAAACCGCGAAGCTCTTGGACGAAATGTACGCATAAGAAAACCCTCCTTCTTATATCATTTCTATGCAAGAAAGAGGGACGATATATGCTTATATCATTTTTAATAACGCATCTTTTCCAATTGTTCCTACTGGAATGCCTAAAGCCTCGGCACCAGTCGTTACCGATTCAAGCGGCGCTTCAAGAAGCTGCTCAATCGTTCTCACGCCAACTGCACGGCCAGCAATAATTCCTCGGTCCCCTAACTTCTCGTTTAAGAGACCGACATCTAAAGCGCCACACATAATATATCCTTTATCGCTCATAACAGCCAGCAAATTTGTTTTCGGAAGCTTTACGCTAACCGCTATAAACGTATAGTTATCAATGTTAATTGGTTCCACATTCACCATAGTTCACACACTCCTCTCTTTCTTATCTTTATGAAAAGAAAAAAATGAGTGTTACAGGTTAACTAGCCTATAGTTTAATGGAAGATGTATAAGTTATTAACATCTCTGTTAACACATCTCGTAACAGTTCTGGCATATAATATTGTTTTTCAGAAAGTGTGGATAGTTCTGGGTATAAGTACCCGAACGTAAACATATCGATCGTCCCAACAGTATATACGCGATTTAATTCTAAAGATTCCCCATTAATCAGCACATCTTTAAGTAAAATTTTATTTCCAGGAATCGTATCTGGAATAACTTCGATACCATCATAAATCATTTTCCCCATCACTTTCCCACGAAAGCCGAGCCCTTTTACTTCAAGCCCCTCCATATTTGGACGACGTGCTTTTAAAATAACTTCCCGTAATGTTTTGCCTTTTACTTTTAGTGCACATGGATTAATAGGATGTGGACAAATGCGGTGGATATCTCCTCGTGTGACAATTCCTTCTTTTAATCCTTCTAATAATACACCTGCATTCACCATGCCAACCTCAGCATTACACCACTCTTTTAATGCACTGGCAAGCATACTAGAAAATGTTGTTTCCTTGAACCAATCAATCGGTAAAGGTTCCTTTAACTCAATAATCGGTTCTGCCATAATCCGCTTACTTTCTTCCTCTAACACTTCAATCGTAGGTAACGCCTCTCCGGAAACTTTCAGCTCTTTTGTACAAAGCGCTCGCCCATCTTTTTTCACAATTTGCTTTGTCTCTTTGTCTACTGTTAACTGAACGTGCCCAACGTAGCGCCCCCACTTTTCCCCGCAACAAAGAAGAGTCTCATTTACAAGAACACCATGCTCAAACAAATGATGCGTATGCGCTCCTAAAATAACATCAATATCATAATGCTCTGCCATATACTCATCTGCATTCTTTCCAAGATGAGAAAGAACGACAGTAACATCAGCTTTTTCTTTCACGTCTTCTAGAATTACTTCCAAATGCGTAATTGGATCTTCAATATGCCAACCTAACATTTCATAAAAATCAGGATAAGCTACCGTTAAGCCGATAAAAGCTATCGTAATTCCATCTGCATTTGTATGCAGCTTGTACGGCTTTGCCCAAGTAGGACGCGTTCCGTCTTTTTCAAATAAATTAGCTAGCAATACTTCAAAATTAGCTTCATCATATAGATGATCTAAATGCTCTTTTGCTAATGTAATGCCTTCATTATTTCCAATCGTTACATAATCATATAACGCTTCGTTTAATAATTTCGTATTCCCCTGTCCATTCGTTGCTTCCGTTATGCGATGAAAACGATCTACATGATCGCCAATATCTAATGTAAAAACAGACTCTCCGGCTTTCTGTCTATGCTTTTTCTCTTCTTGTACAAACCGAGAAATCTGTGGCCAATTTTCAAAATGACTATGTATATCGTTTGTATGATAAAGGTGAATGATTGTTTCTTTATTGATATCCAGAGAAAAAACCTCCTCTCAGTTCCTTACTGCCTTTTACGCTATGCGCGTGCAATAATCCTGTAAATACTTTTCGCCTTTTCTTGCTATTTTACATTGTACTCTCATTGAATGAAAAAGCAAAAAGATACCTTTCAATTAGAAAATCTTTACACTAAAATAAAGTGAAACTTCCATCAGTGGGGGTTTTCTTCATCCCCCACTGATGGTCAGCCCTCACGAATCGGGCTTTTACGGGCAGTTGCCCCCCGCCTATCTTCCTCGTTTCTCTCTGAATCTTGAGGTGGGGTCTTACTGCCCACGAATAGCAGGATAAATGTACGGAGGTGACTCATTTGTCTAACAAATATAGCTTTCTCTCTCTATGGATTACATTAGCTGGAGTTGTTTTATTTTCACTCATTTATGCTCTTGCGGCAAATTCAAACTTTTTACCAATCATTTTCTTTTTTACTAGCATCACTTGCATCATCCTCGGCCTCATATTCAGCATGATCGCCATAAACAAAAACGAACCAAGCAAATGGAAGTTTGTAAGTATTTTTGTTCCACTTCTAGCTGTTATCTTCATATTACTTATCCCTGTTCTCATCGGAGCATTTGGCTTTAGGGAACCATAAAAACGCCTTGCTGAGCAGGGCGCTTTCGCATTTCTAATTAACCATTTAAACTCTATATATTCTTCTTGTTCTTTTCGAGCGGATTTATCCCATATTAACACTGTCATCCCTATACTCACTTCCATAATTAAATCTACTATTAATCCACATGAACACTCCTTATAAAAAATTTTCTGAAAAAACATTGCATTTTTGATACATAATATATATATTGTATATAGAGTATATATACAATATAAAGACTAAGAGGGATTTGCATGCAAATAATCATTTCAAATAGTTCCAAGGAGCCAATTTACGAACAAATTAAAAATCAAATAAAGTCGCTAATTTTAACTGGTGATTTAAAAGAGGGATCGCCACTCCCATCAATGCGCCAGCTCGCAAAGGATTTGCAAATTAGTATTATTACGACAAAGCGCGCGTATGAGGAGCTAGAAAAAGCAGGCTTTATTTATTCAATTGTAGGTAAGGGCTCGTTTGTTGCTGAACAAAATTTAGATATAGTACGTGAGAAAAAATTAAAAGTGATTGAAGAACAGTTATTGTCTGTCATTACTAATAGTAAGGAAATTGGGCTACCGCTAGCGGAACTGCGAGAATTATTAACTATTTTATATGAGGAGTAAAACGTATGGAGAATATAGTAGAGCTACACAATGTTAGTAAAACATTTCAAGGTTTTTCGATAAAGCAATTAAATTTACAAATCAAAAAAGGATTTGTAACAGGATTCATCGGCGCAAATGGTGCCGGTAAATCGACAATCATTAAAATAATGATGAACTTATTAAAGCCAGATGCGGGCGAGGTTAAAATTTTCGGCTTAGACTACGCAACGCACGAAAAAGAAATTAAAGAGCGCATCAGTTTTGTTTTTGATAGTAACGTATTTTATGAAGGCTTAAATCTAAAGGATATTAAGCGTATGATCGCCCCTGCTTATAAAAATTGGGATGAAACGATATTCAAGCGCTATATAGAACAGTTTGAATTGCCAATGAATAAAGCGATTAAAACTTTTTCAAAAGGGATGCAGATGAAGGCTTCATTAGCGCTTGCGCTATCACATCATGCCGAGTTGATTATTATGGATGAGCCAACAGCAGGCTTAGACCCAATATTTAGGCGTGAATTACTCGATTTACTACATGAATTAATGCTTGATGGCAATCGCACAATTTTCTTCTCTACACATATTACGACGGATTTAGATCGCATCGCTGATTTTATTGCTTTTTTAAAAAAGGGAAAATTAATCTTTAATCAATCGATTCATGAAGTAGAAGAAAACTATGCCTTAGTAAAAGGCAGTACGGATTTATTAGACCGCGATACAGAAAAAGCCTTTGTACATGTTCATCGTGCACCGACTGGCTTTGAGGCATTAACGAATAATGTAACTGAAGTTGAACAAATTTTTGGTAATGAAGTTATGATTGAACGTGCCTCATTAGAAGATATCATGTATTACTCGAAAGGAGTAGGGCATCATGCTTAATTTAATCAAGCGCGATTTAATTTTACAGAAGAAACAATTACTCTTTTATTTAGGCTTCATTATCTTTTTTATTGTGATGAACAAGAACCACCCTATTTTTATATTTACGCTTGCAAGTATTTTGATTCCATTTAATACGCATGCCTACGATGCAAAGGCAGAAACAAATATTTTATTAAATTCTTTACCATATACACGTAAGGAAATTGTCGCTTCACGTTATATTGGAGCAATTGTTTACATGTTGCTAGCAATTGCTGCAACAAGCGCAATGCTTATCATCTTTCAAAAGTCATTTATTGTAGAGCATATTGTAATGGGCAATGCATTGTTTTTGCTATTTGCAGCCTTTACATTTCCACTATTTTATCAATTTAAACAAGAGCATCTGATTTTGTTTATTATGGCTTCATTTTTAGGATTAACTGCTTTTGGTCCACCTGCTGTACAATTTCTTGCAACAGAGTTTAGTACGGTTACCGATGCAATTTTCAGCTTATCTATCCCTACTTTGTATGCCATAGCTACGATTATTATCATATGTGCTTATATCATTTCATGGAGGGTATCATTAATCATTTATCAACGTAAAGCATTTTAATTCAGAATATTCCTTATTATGATTCATTTTTTAAAAGAGAAAAATCCGGTGAGGTTTCACCGGATTTTCTTATGTGCCAAAGGACATTTCAAAATATCTTTTCCGCTTTACTCATTCCGGTTGTCCTCAAAACATTTTAATTTACGGAACCTTAAAATAGAATATTGACTCTCCAGTTAGGGGAGTATGTATGATACATTTGTAATCCAAAATGTGCACACAAGGATGATGATTATGTTTCGAATCGGAGACTTTTCAAAGCTTAATAAAATTTCTATCAAAACGCTGCGTTATTACGATGAAATTGATCTTTTAAAACCACAAAAAATCGATAACCACACAGGATACCGTTATTATTCAGCTCAGCAAATCCCTAGACTTCATCGCATTTTAGCTTTAAAAGATGTTGGCTTTTCATTACAAGAAATTTCAATTTTATTAGATGATGAAGCCACCAAACACGAAATGTTTCTCAAGAAAACACATGAAATAAAAATAGAAATTCGAAAAAAAGAAGAGCAGCTGTTACGATTGCAGACTGTTTTCACTCGAACACAGGAGGAGAAAAGTATGAATTATCATATTGTAACTAAACAAATTGAACCGATACAAGTAGCCGCAATCAATGAAAAACTAAACTCAGCTTTAAAACAAAGCGAACTATGGGGAGAACTTATTAATCATATTGATAAACATCACGTAAAACGCAATGCTCCTATCGCTATCTATAATACTTCTACGAAAGAAGATACAATTCACTTAAAAGTTTGTATGCCTATTACAAAAAACATACAAGAAACAGAAAATATCAAAATAGAACAATTACCTGTTATAGAGCAGGCAGCTTGCATCATTCATAAAGGTACGAATGACACACTAACCAATGCGTATACTGCTGTCCAACAATGGATTGAGCAAAATCAGTATGAAGTAACTGGCCCCGTTCGAGAAGTTCATATTGAAGGATATCATTCTACTTTGAATCCAGAAGAGCATGTGACTGAGATTCAAATTCCGGTTATGAAGAGGAACACTATCTAAATATTACTTATCGCATCTTGTCGAAAGGCTACTATATTTTACTTTCATATTAAGGTAGTACTCTGTAAAACAGAGTACTACCTTAATATATTAGCCAACAGAATCTTCCGTTTCAAATGTGCTTATTTTCACGAAACATATCAAATTAAATGCTGATATATCATTTATTAATCCAAGATTACAGCGCTTATTATTTTAGTAAACTATGTTCATACTTGAGCTTTTTCTTTTGCTTTTTCTTTTTTCTTTTTCTCTTCTAGTTCTTCTTGGACTTTTTTTTCTATCAATTCATCAAATAAATCTTTGTAATTTTCTTCATGAATTATTCTACAAAATCCTCCACCAATAATTGTCTTCGCATCTTTTTGCACTATGTGTTTAAATAAGCTTTTTATTAAATTTCTAGCTTCACCGTACTCATCTTCTCCCTCAGGCTCATGAATGATTTGATATATAGTCTGTGTTTTTTTTATCATTAGGCACATCACCAATACCAATGGCATTTTCAAAATTAGAGATTGAACAAAATATTCTTACGTTACTATTCCCCTTAAGTTTATATATATTTTCACAATTAGTTTTTTGTGCTTTTAGTGTTGTAGAGGTATATCTTGAATGATTATCTACATCGTGCAAAACATCATAATTTGTATTGAACTGATTTAAAATTTTCATCAAAGTTCCAATTGTCGATTTACCTCTGGCACGAATTATATGTACATTTTCGTTCTCCAATTTAGCAAGATGTTGAAAAGCAATATACTCTGTATCACCTTCCACAATTAATATTTTATCAGCAAAGAAAAATTCATTTACATAGGAATCCACATAGTTAAATATCTTAATATTCTGAATGTCATTCTTATCAAATTGTTCACTAATGGATTTATATAGTTGAATCGCTTCTGTTTCGCCAACACGAAAAACTTGAATCGAAGTATGCTTTTCTGATAAATCTATAAGTATAGGAGAATGCGTTGAAATCATGAGGGGCATTTTTGCACCAATTTTATAAAGGGAACGACTAAGTGCTCGAACTGCCTCTGGATGCAAGAAAGCTTCTGGTTCATCAATTAACAATAACTTATCATCATTCTCCCCCATTAATCTATTTTGTATCATATTTTGAATAAGATATATTAAACTCATTCGTTGTAGCCCAGTCCCTTGATTTTCTAAGGGCATTTTAGATTGACTATTGCTGTCAATATGTACATTAGAATTTGTTGACTTTAGAATATCATTTGAAGAAAAACCGTCACTTTCTCCACCTACAACATTTAATGTTAAATGTTCATTTGAAAAAAGGCTTCGTAAATCTCTAGATACATCACCACTTACTTTTTTCAAGAGTCTATCCGTACTTAATTTTAACTTTCTCAAGAACTCAGGATATGACTTTTTTAGTGCTGCATACTCACTTGCTAACTCCACCAAATCTTTTTCTTCCTCAGAGTCATCTTCATAGTTCTCAAGCTTTTGCAAGTCATTTTTTATAATTTCTGAATATATATTTTGAATTAAATCATTAATATCTTCGGGCAACATAGATGGCGTTATGTAAAAAGGCTGATTACTAAGAATTGTTTCTAGTGTACCCTTTAAGCTGTGCTTGCCTTTGATTTCAACATCATTTTCATCATAAAACCTTGGAGCTTTTTCTTTTTCATATTTCTTCACTATTTTGATTTTCTCTTCTCCAGAATCAAACACAGCAATTAATTCAATTGTACTTTTATTTCTAGAGAAACAATCGTTAGGAATTGTTGTAGTTTTAGTCTCTTTCATAAAAAAACGATTGATCGCTTCTAGTACAATCGACTTACCAGTATTATTCCTACCAGTTAAAATAGCAATTGAATCCTTCGAAAATTCAATGCTAAAAGTATCTTTAAAAACCTTATAATTTGTAACACTAAACATTGTTAATCGCATTTAATAATATTCTCCTCCTTAAATAAACTAAATTAATGTTACCATCCATTCCTCTTTAAATACAAATATTTGGATTAACACCAAAAAATAACATATTAATTATCATTCAAAAATCTAATATACTATTACGATAAAATAAAAATAATGTTGTCTTTCTGTAAAACTTTAAGCTAAATAACTCTAAGGGATACAGTGTTACTGCCCTTTATAAGTATAGTGGTACTTTTATATCATCATTAACCTAATAAATTGTATCATGATTACAACATTAGAAATTGTTCAAATCGAGTCAGATAAATTCCATCTTAAATTGGCCACAAAGGAACAAAAAAGTGACTTGAAATTCTACATGAGAAAACCCCGCCACAATTTTTGATGTGACGGGGTTTTTGAAGTTTTAACCAATAGAACCTTCCATCTCGAATTTGATTAGACGGTTCATTTCAACTGCGTATTCCATTGGAAGTTCGCGAGTGAATGGCTCGATGAAGCCCATTACGATCATTTCTGTCGCTTCCTGCTCAGAAATACCGCGACTCATTAGGTAGAATAATTGTTCTTCTGATACTTTTGATACTTTCGCTTCGTGCTCAAGTGAAACGTGATCGTTTTTGATCTCGTTGTAAGGAATTGTATCAGATGTAGATTGGTTATCCATGATTAACGTGTCACATTCGATGTTAGAGCGAGAGTTTGTCGCTTTTGGTCCGAAGTGTACGATACCACGATACGTTACTTTACCACCATGTTTTGCAATCGATTTAGAAACGATTGTTGAAGATGTATTTGGCGCTAAGTGAATCATTTTCGCACCAGCATCTTGGTGTTGGCCTTTACCAGCAATCGCGATAGATAATGTTAAACCACGAGCGCCTTCGCCTTTTAAGATAACTGCTGGGTATTTCATCGTTAATTTAGATCCGATGTTACCGTCAATCCATTCCATCGTTGCGTTTGCTTCACAAACAGCACGTTTTGTAACTAGGTTGTATACGTTGTTCGCCCAGTTTTGGATTGTTGTATAACGGCAATATGCATCTTTCTTAATGATGATTTCTACTACCGCACTGTGCAGTGAGTTTGTTGTGTAAACAGGAGCCGTACAACCTTCTACGTAGTGTACGTGTGCGCCTTCGTCTACGATAATAAGCGTACGCTCGAATTGTCCCATATTTTCAGAGTTAATACGGAAATACGCTTGAAGTGGTGTATCAACTTTTACACCTTTTGGAACGTAGATGAATGATCCACCAGACCAAACTGCAGAGTTTAATGCTGCAAATTTGTTGTCAGTTGGTGGGATTACTTTTCCGAAATGCTCGCGGAAAATATCTTCGTTCTCTTTTAATGCGCTATCTGTATCTTTGAAGACGATTCCTAGAGCTTCTAGGTCTTCTTTCATGTTGTGATATACAACTTCAGATTCGTACTGTGCAGATACACCAGCTAAATATTTTTGCTCAGCTTCTGGAATACCTAATTTATCAAATGTCGCTTTAATTTCATCAGGTACTTCATCCCAAGACTTCTCAGATTTCTCAGATGGTTTTACGTAATACGTAATTTCATCGAAATCTAAGTCGTTTAAGTCGCCGCCCCATTGTGGCATTGGCATTTCGTAGAACTTATCCAGTGATTTTAAACGGAAGTCTAACATCCACTGTGGTTCTTCTTTCATACGTGAAATCTCTTCAACGATTTCTTTTGTTAAACCGCGTCCAGCACGGAAAATCGAAACGTCTTTGTCCTTGAAACCATATTTATAATCGCCGATATCTGGCAGTTTCTTCGCCATGTTGGTATGTCCCTCCTTAGATAACCTCGTGTTTAGGAACCTGTAACATTACTTATCTTCGTTTAAGCCTTTTTCTAACGCTTTCCAAGCTAATGTTGCACATTTAATACGTGCTGGAAACTTGCACACGCCTTGTAATGCTTCAATATCTCCTAAATCTACGCTGTCATCATACTCTTTTCCTAGCATCATATCAGAGAAAATTTTAGAAAGCTGAAGTGCCTCTTCAATTTTCTTTCCTTTTACTGCTTGCGTCATCATCGAAGCTGAAGACATGGAGATAGAACAACCTTCTCCCTCAAACTTCGCTTCTTGTACAATACCATCTTCAACTTTCATCGTAAGTTGAATGCGATCGCCGCAAGTTGGATTGTTCAAGTTAACGGTAACACTATCTTCTAACACGCCATGGTTACGAGGATTTTTATAATGATCCATAATAACTTGACGATATAACGTATCTAAATTATTAAATGACATTTGTGAAATACTCCTTTGTTTTCGTTAGCGCTTCAACAAATGTATCGATTTCTTCTTTTGTATTATATAAATAGAAGCTTGCACGTGCTGTAGAAGAAGCTTTTAACCACTTCATAAGCGGCTGTGCACAGTGATGTCCTGCGCGAACCGCAATGCCTTCTACATCTAATACTGTCGCCACATCGTGCGGATGCACTTCATCAATATTAAATGTAACAAGACCAGCGCGATGCTTTGGACCATAAATTGTAACGCCATCTACTTCTGATAGTCTTTCTAAAGCGTACTGCGCTAATTCATGCTCATGCTTTTCAATATTATCAAGACCGATTTCTTCTAGGAAATCAATTGCCGCTCCAAGTCCGATCGCATTACCGATAATCGGTGTACCAGCTTCAAACTTCCACGGAAGCTCTTTCCACGTAGAATCTTGCAAGTCTACAAAATCAATCATTTCACCGCCAAACTCAATTGGCTCCATATTGTCTAGCAATTCCTTCTTACCATATAATACGCCGACACCTGTAGGCCCGCACATTTTATGAGCGGATAACGCGTAGAAATCACAATTTAAATCTTGTACATCCACCTTCATATGAGGTGTACTTTGTGCACCGTCTACGACCATGATTGCACCATTTTGATGTGCGATTTCTGCGACTTCTTTTACAGGGTTAATCGTTCCAAGTACGTTAGACACATACATGATAGAAACGATTTTTGTATTCGGTGTAATCGTTTGACGTGCATCTTCAATAGAGATTGTTCCGTCTGGCTGAAGCGGAAGATATTTTAAAGTTGCGCCTGTTTTCTTCGCAACTTGTTGCCACGGAATAATGTTACTATGGTGTTCCATGTAAGAGATGACGATTTCATCGCCTTCTTTTACATTTTCCAGGCCATAGCTCGCTGCTACTGTATTTAATGCAGTTGTTGTTCCGCGCGTGAAAATAATTTCTTCCATTGATTTCGCGTTAATAAATTTGCGAACTTTCTCACGTGTACCTTCATACGCATCGGTAGCTTTCGTACCGAGCGTATGAACACCGCGATGCACGTTAGAATTATATTCTTTATAGTAACGTTCTAACGTTTCAATGACTTGAATTGGTTTTTGAGAAGTTGCTGCACTATCGAAATATACAAGTTGTTTACCGTTCACCTTTTGATCAAGAATTGGAAACTGTTTGCGTATTTCATGAATATCCATTAGCGAACTTTCCTTTCGATTACCTCAACAAGCTGCGCTTTTACTCCTTCAATTGGAAGCTCATTTACAACAGGTGCTAAGAATCCATGGATGACTAAACGTTCTGCTTCTTTCTTCGGAATACCACGGCTCATTAAGTAGTATAGTTGAATTGGATCTACGCGGCCTACAGAAGCTGCGTGACCTGCCATTACATCGTCTTCATCAATTAGAAGAATTGGGTTTGCATCACCGCGTGCTTTTTCATTTAACATAAGAACGCGAGAAGATTGTTGTGCATTTGATTTAGATGCACCATGTTCAATCTTACCAATTCCGTTAAAGATAGATGTTGCATTATCTGTTTGTACACCGTGTTTTAAAATGAATCCTTCAGAGTGTTTACCGAAATGAACAACTTTAGTTGTAAAGTTTTGTGTTTGACTGCCACGACCAATTGTTACTGTTTTTGTATCAGCAAATGATCCGTCGCCCATTAAGTTCGTTACGTTCTCTGAAATTGTATTTCCGTCATTCATAAGGCCTAATGCCCACTCAATACGACCGTCACGTCCTACAACGCCGCGGCGATTTACGTAAGTCGTTACATCTTTTGCTAATAGATCAACTGCACCGAATTTCACTTGTGCACCTTGTTCTACGATTACTTCTGCTACAATATTCGCAATACCTGTAACAGTTTCATTTGCTACGTAGTTTTCTACGTATGTTGCAGAACTATTAGCATCAGCTACGAATAATACGTGGTTATATACGTTTGCTTCTTCGCCGTCTACTAAGAATACAGCTTGAAGTGGTGTTTCAAGAACAACGTTTTTTGGAACATATACAAATGCACCGCCGTTGATCAATGCTGCATGAAGTGCTGTTAAGCGATGCTCATCCACCTTCACGCCATCTTTCATTAAGTACTTTTGTACTAAGTCAGCATGCTCAGTTGCAGCTGTTACGATATCTGTGAAAATAACACCTTTTTCTTTTGCTTCATCAGCTAAAGAAACGAATGCAGTTGTACCAGTACGTTGTACCAATACACTGTTATTTTCATCGATTAAATTTTTCACTGCTTCTGGAAGTTCTGCTAAAGAACTTACAGGCTCTTGCTTAGGAGTAGCGCCTTTTCCGATAAAGTCCCATTTATCAATTTTTGTTTTATCAGGCGTTGGCATTGGAAGTTCAGTTGCTTGTGCAAGAGCTTGTAAGCGGAACTCAGTCAACCAAGCAGCTTCGTTTACTTCGCTTGCGCGCTGACGGATTGTTTCTTGATCGAAAGGTAATGTACCGATTGTCATGTTTATGCTCCTCTCTTACGCTTCTTGCTCTGCTGTTTCGTCTTCAATACCTAATTCTTTTTTAATCCAGTCGTAACCTTCAGCTTCTAGACGTTGTGCAAGCTCAGGACCACCAGATTTCACAATGCGACCGTTCATCATAACGTGAACGAAGTCTGGAGTGATGTAGTTTAATAAACGTTGGTAATGCGTAATCATTAGGCAACCAAACTCTTCACCGCGCATTTCGTTAATACCTTTAGATACAACTTTTAATGCATCGATATCAAGACCAGAGTCGATCTCATCTAAGATTGCAATTTTTGGCTCAATCATCATTAATTGAAGAATTTCGTTACGTTTTTTCTCACCGCCAGAGAAACCTTCGTTTAAGTAACGTTGTGCCATTTCTGGATCCATTTCTAGGAATTCCATATTTTTATCTAATTTGCGGATAAATTTCATAAGAGAAATTTCATCGCCTTCTTCACGACGTGCATTAATTGCAGAACGTAAGAAGTCAGCGTTTGTTACTCCGCTAATTTCACTTGGATATTGCATTGCTAGGAATAGACCCGCTTGTGCGCGCTCATCTACTTCCATTTCTAGTACATCTTCACCGTCGATGATGATGCTTCCTTCTGTTACTTCATATTTTGGGTGACCCATAATTGCAGAAGATAAAGTTGATTTACCTGTTCCGTTAGGTCCCATAATTGCGTGGATTTCTCCACCTTTTACTTCAAGGTTTACACCTTTTAAGATTTCTTTACCATCGATTGATACATGTAAGTCTTTAACCGTTAATGTAGAACCAGCCATCTCAATACCTCCATTAATCCTCTATATACATTTTAAAAATTCCTAAAACATTCACATTCTCATTTTATTCTCATTCTAATTTTATATCAAATAAAATGATATCGCAAACGCTGAGAAAATGTAACAATTTTTTCACAAATGTATATAAGTATTTCCCTCACATCCTATTATGATACACCTTTCTTCTTATATATATAAAGGAAAAAGGGCTGGAAATTTCCTAGCCCTTTCATGCCTACTCACTTACCGGAAGTACTGCTCCCTTATACTCTTTATTAATAAAATCTTGAATTTCTTTTGAATGTAACACTTCTACTAATTCCTTAATTTCTTTTTTCTTTTCATCACCTTTACGAACGGCAATAATATTTGCATACGGAGAATCTGATCCTTCAATTGCAATTGCATCTTTTTTCGGATTTAATTTTGCATCAATCGCATAGTTTGAATTAATAAATAATGCATCACCTTCATTATTTTCGTATAACTTTGGCGAAAGCCCTGGCTCAACATCTGTTTTAAACTTCAAGTTTTTTGGGTTCTCCACAATATCTTTGACTGTCGCTTTAACGACATCTACACCATCTTTCAGTTTAATGACGCCACCTTTTTGCAATAATGCAAGCATACGACCGCGTTCCGCCACGTTATTACTCATAATTACTGTTCCGTCATTTGGAAGGTCTTTTAAACTTTTATATTTCTTAGAATAGATTCCCATAGGCTCTAAATGAATTTTTCCTGCATTTACAATTTTATACCCCTTTTCCTCAATCTCCTTGTCTAAATAAGGGATATGTTGAAAATAGTTTGCATCAATTTCTTTATCTGCTAACGCTTTATTTGGTAACACATAGTCTTGGAATGTTTTAATTTCTAATTTAATGCCTTTTTTCTCTAATATAGGCTGCGCTTTTTCTAAAATAACAGCATGTGGTACATTCGAAGCTCCGACAACAAGTGTATTTTCATCTTTCCCGCCGCAAGCAGCTAATGCAAATACAAAGATTGCTATAAAAATGGATAATATAATTTTCTTCATCAGATGTCACCCTTATTTTTGTAATTTTTAGAACATTTATCGTATATTGATTTTATTAGGTACAAAATAAGAGCTGGCATTTACCAGCCCTTTTTATACCTATTATTCTTTTACAGGAACAACTGCGCCTTTATATTCCTTGTTAATGAAGTCTTCAATTTCTTTGGAATGTAATACTTCTACAAGTGCTTTAATTTCTTTTTTATCTTTATCGCCTTTACGAACTGCAACTACGTTTGCATATGGAGAATCGTTTCCTTCGATCGCAATTGCATCTTTCGCTGGGTCCAATTTTGCATCAATTGCATAGTTTGAGTTAATTAAAACAGCATCGCCTTCTTTGTTGTTATACACTTGTGGCAATAAACCAGGCTCGATATCTGTTTTGAACTTCAAGTTTTTCGGATTTTCCGCAATATCTTTTGGAGTTGCTTTTACTGGGTCTACACCATCTTTAATTTTTAAAACGCCCTCTTTTTGCAAGATTGCTAACCCACGTCCATGGTCAGCAACAGAGTTACTCATGATGATTGTGGCTCCGTCTGGAAGCTCTTTTAAGCTTTTATACTTTTGAGAATATACACCAATTGGCTCTAAATGAATTTTACCCGCTATTTCAAATTTATATCCTTTGTCTTTAATCTCTTTTTCTAAATACGGAATATGCTGGAAATAGTTTGCGTCTAAATCTTTATCCGCTAATGATTTATTCGGCAGTACGTAATCTTGGAATGGCTTAATTTCTAATTCTATACCTTTTTTCTCAAGTAACGGTTTTGCCTTCTCTAAAATCTCAGCGTGTGGTACGTTAGAAGCACCGACAACAAGCTTATCTTCACTTTTTCCTCCACAAGCAGCTAAACCAAAAATTGATGTTGTAATAAGTGCTGAAAGTAATAATTTTTTCATGCTGTAAACACCCTTCCCTTTTAATAAATTTACCGTTTGTCAATTCGAGTTGTAACAAAATCACCGATCCATTGAAGCAAGAAGACAACGAGTAATACACAAATTGTTGCAACAATTGTCACATCGTTATTTCCGCGCTGGAATCCTTCTAAATAAGCAAGTGTGCCAAGCCCTCCAGCACCGACAACACCAGCCATTGCTGTATAACCAACAAGAGCGATTGTCGTTACAGTAATACCAGATACCAGTGCTGGTAAGGATTCCGGAATCAATACTTTCCAAATAATCGTGCTCGTTTTTGCCCCCATTGCTTTTGAAGCTTCAATTACCCCTTTATCAATCTCGCGAAGTGCAATTTCAACCATCCTTGCATAAAATGGTGCTGCTCCAATAATTAAAGCTGGTAGTGCTGCGCTTGCCCCAAGAATTGTTCCAAGAAGAATTTTCGTAAATGGAATTAATAAAATAATTAAAATGATAAATGGAATGGAACGAAAGATATTTACAAATGCTCCAATCACTGTGTGAATCGCTTTGTTTTCCCACAAGTTATCTTTAGATGTCATAAAGAGTAATAGTCCTAAAATAAGACCGAATACAAATGTGGCAAGTGCTGCGATTGCCGTCATATATAATGTTTCACCTGTCGCTTCTAGCATTTTACTCCAATCAACGTTTGATAATAATTTATCCATGTGCAATCACCTCCAGCTCTACTTGCTCCTGATTAATTCCTGCTATTGCTTGCTGGATTGCTGCTTCTTCACCATTTAAGTGAACAATTAAATTTCCATAAGACCCATTGTTCGTTTGTGCGATATTCCCTTGAAGTACACTCACTTCAATATCCTCTCGCCTCATTAATCTTTGAAGCACTGGACGCTCTACGGAATCACCAATAAACTGCAAACGAATAACTTTTCCATCTGGATATTTTTCCAATAAACTCTCAATCGCTTCATTTGTATCTTCAGAATCCGTTAACTGTTGTACAAATCGTTTTGTAATCTCCTGCTTTGGATTGCGGAATACATCTAGTACAGGACCACTTTCTACGATTTTCCCTTTTTCCATTACCGCAACGCGATTACAGATTTTTTGAATGACATGCATTTCATGTGTAATCAATACGATTGTTAAATCAAGGCGTTTATTAATATCTAATAGTAAATCTAAAATTTGATCTGTCGTTTCTGGATCCAGTGCCGATGTTGCTTCATCACACAAAAGTACTTTTGGATCATTCGCTAATGCTCTCGCAATCCCAACGCGCTGCTTTTGTCCACCGCTTAACTGTGATGGATATGCATCGCCTCTTCCTTCTAATCCAACAAGGCGGATTAACTCATCCACGCGCTTGCTTCGCTGTACTTTATCAACCCCTGCAATCTCAAGTGGGAAAGCGATATTTTCACGTACAGTTCGTGACCAAAGTAAGTTAAAGTGCTGAAAAATCATTCCGATTTCTTGTCTTGCCTTTCGAAGCTCATTCCCAGTAATTGCTGAAATAACACGATTAGCTATCGTAATCTGTCCGGAAGTTGGTTTCTCTAATTGATTAAACAATCTGATTAAAGAACTTTTACCAGCGCCGCTATATCCGATAACACCAAAGATCTCACCTTTTTCTATTTTTAAATTGGCGTCATCTACAGCAGTCACATCACCGTTTTTTGATTTATATATTTTCTTTACGTTCTCCAATAGGATCATGGTGTTCACCCCTTTTTTGTTTAAAAAGCGTAAGCGGCTTGTTTAGAACAAGAGGGCGTTGGAACCCCTGACGCAGAGGCGCTTTTTGCCTCGCAGGAAGGGGTGAAACGACCGACTGTTCTAGCCGCTGAAGCTGGATTTCTTAAAAAGCGTAAGCAGCTCGTTCAGAATGTGAGGGGGATGGAGCTTCTGACGTAGAGGCGCTTTTTACCTCGCAGGAAGAAGCGAAGCCACCGAACATTCTAGCTGCTGAAACTGGATTTCTTAAAAAGCGTAAGCGGCTCGTTTAGCTCTGCTCCTACAAATTCTTTTTATCTTTTCATGCAGGACGCAAAAATCTTGCCGCCGGGCTAAATTATTTAACGATTCTTTTTATTATTTGAATGTCCTCCTCATTCAAACAATAAAAAAACCTTTCTGCTTTTTGTATGAGCAGAAAGGTTTATATGCGTATATCAACATTATCCCTTCCTCTCATCTTTCAAAGCAATCGCTTTGCAGGAATTGGCACCATTTCAACATAAATGTTGACGGTTGCCGGGCTTCACAGGGCACAGTCCCTCCACCTCTCTTGATAAGAGAAATCAGATTGAATTTTCGTCTGATTTAAAATCTATTAAATTGTCTATATTTTATGAATTGAATTGTATCAACATACATCCACTATGTCAACAAAAAAATTCTCAAAAAACAAAACTTCAGAATATTAAGCGCCTACTTGCATTGGTTTACATATATGAAATACGGATTCTAATAATAACATCGTACGATACGTTCCATTATATTGAACACGCCCGCTGTGCAATAGTGTTTGCAACCGAATATTTCCAGTAACTAATCGACGTAAATCTTCCTCTCGAAAGCAAACAATTTGCTCTGTTCCCTTCGCACTCTTCAAAAGTTGTATATACTCTCTTGAAATTTGAAGTGAGCAACACTCATCTCCAAAACGAAAATTAATCGTTTTTTCTCCTTGCCGAAGAAGCGGTTCTAGATGATATTGGTTATTGGCATACGTTACAAATGATTGAAGCAACGAATATAATCCCATTCTAGTCACATCCTTCATTTCACTTTCTACTAATACCATTCCATCCTACCAAACAGCAATCCTGTTACTTTCTCTCGACAAATAACGTATCACTTCTATCCCTCGACATATTTCCCAAGAAATATGTCGAGGCGGCAAAAACTTTGCCGCCTACTGTAATTCTGTATATAAATATTCAACCGAATGAAATGCATATATTTTTTTCATAAGTGTTCCCCGCTCAAACACGAGTAAACAAGGGACACTTTCTACCTCATACTCTCGCGCTAAATGCGGCGCATAGTTTAAATCTAGCATGCCTATTTCCAAATCAGATATAGTAGCTTCTACCACTGTTAACATCTTCTTCGCTAACTGGCATGTTCCGCACATCGGTGTATATACATATAACACTGTTTTTTCTTGGTCTGCTATTAGAGCTGTAGCTTCAGCACCTGTCCAGTCAATCACTTCTATCATTCCTTACCGTAAATATTCTGTATAAACGTCAATGTCAGCTCCCCATAATACGTTCGCTAAATGATTAGAAGGAGCAGTTGCCACTTCGCGATACGAACGATCAATGTAAATATGCTCAGCTTGCGGGAATTCTTTCCGAAATTGTTTTCGGAGCTTTTCACCTGCAGCATCAGCATCCACTAGTACATATACTTCTTTATCAAAAAACTGATCAATGAGTTCATCCATTTTCGACAAACCAATTGTACCATTTGTACAAACAATTTCCACTGGTTCGCGAATAATAGATTCAATCTTTCTTCTATCTGATTTTCCTTCGACAATAATGACTTTCTCTACATAGACCATATGTCATCACCCGATCACCATATACTATGAAACAGCCTTACCTTAGTATATAGTATATTCGATATTTTCATGTTGTTTCCTGTTTATTTTTGTGAAGAAATGCGGAAACGGCTCGCTCAGAATGTGAGGGGGATGGAGCTTCTGACGTGGAGGCGGAGCTAGACAAAGAAAAGCGAGCCGCTCTTTCGTTCATGTAATACAAAATAAAAAGGACAGCACACAGGCTGTCCTTTTTGTCGACTAGAATTAGTCTTGGTTTGTCATTTCTGCGTATTGTTCTGCAGATAATAACTTTTCAACTTCACTTGCATCAGAAAGTTCAACTTTAACCATCCATGCACCTTCGTACGGAGAATCGTTAACAAGTTCTGGTTGGTCGCTTAAGTCTTCGTTTACTGCTACAACTTTACCGCTTACAGGTGCGTATAATTCAGAAACTGTTTTAACAGATTCTACGCTTCCGAATGGCTCGTCAGCTTCAATTGTTGCACCTACTTCAGGAAGTTCAACGAATACGATATCGCCTAACTCACTTTGTGCAAAATGAGTAATACCGATAACAACTTGGTTGCCTTCAGTTTTTACCCATTCGTGTTCTTCAGAGTAACGTAAATGATTTGGAATGCTCATGACTGTACCTCCAGTGAATGTATTAATTATGTAAAAATACCTTATTGGTACTTTTTCCACACACTTTCAAATTGCTCTTCGTTAAAACCAAGTGTTACATTCGTGCCATCTGTTACGATCGGACGTTTGATTAACATGCCATCAGATGCTAAAAGCTCAAACATTTCGTCTTCACTTGCATCCTTTAACTTATCTTTTAAGCCAAGCTCGCGGTAACGCATTCCACTTGTATTAAAGAATTTTTTTAATGGCAATTCACTTTTTGCATGTAAATTACGTAAATCTTCTTTTGACGGTGGATTTTCAACAATATGAATCATCTCATATGCTACATCGTTTGCCTCAAACCATTTCTTTGCTTTTTGACATGTACCACACTTTGGGTATGAATAAAATGTTACTGTCATAAATTCACCTACTTTTTTACTAACCTTTACCTTTATCATATAGAAAACATTTTATTATTTCAAACGATTCTTCTCCAAACTTTAACTTATTTCGTGACAACTTTCTTTAATCCTGCAAATTTTTCTTATTTTTCCGGTATTTAAGAAGATTTCATATAAAAAAATAAATATAAAAGTCCTCCTCTTCATTCATTACGTATAATTTAGACCGAACATATATATTAAACAAACGTTTATTTGATTTAATAATGACCTAAACACCCCTTAAAATATGCATTCATTCACATCGAACATACATCTTAAACAAACGTTTATTTAACACAAAAATAAACAATGAGAAGCCTAAGCTATAGGCTCCTCACTGTCTACTCAAATAATCCGCAATCGTTTGAAACACGTATACATACATATTATGAATACTTTGCTCTGAAATCGTATCATTGTATAAACCAGTGCCCCAAAATTGCCCTTCACTGCTACCCATATTTACAAAACCTTGTGTATACATCATTTCTTCATCTCTCGGTGTATTATTATAATCTAAATCTTTTTTAGTAAAAATTAAATATGGTCTATCCTTTAAACCGATAAAAAACACTGGCTTTTTTAACCCTAAAAATAGATCTGTATATTTTTCTTTTGATGCCTCTTCAAAATGTTCTTTCATAACCAGAAATCCGTCGACTTTATCAGATTTCTCCTTCATTTCATCTAATTTCACCTGTACAAACTTTATATTTCTAAACGTATCCTTTGGTGCTTCGCCGACAACTCCAATTACTAGTGCTCTCCCGCTATACTCTAAAGCAGATGGCACAACCTTATTCTTTTCACACCCAGCTCCCACGAGGCATAACAATATAAGAAAACAAAAACTTAGTGAACGCTTCATCCCTATCCCTCCATTTTCAAAGTCAAGTGACAAAAATGTAAGGTTAATTCAAGAAAATGTAAGTAAAATCAATAGCCCATTTTGATTTTCTATATTATAATCAATTGGATTTACTTACATTACTAAAACATAGGTGATACTCATGAAAAAATATAAACTTTCATCTTTTCTTCCATTAAGTTATATACTTCTACTCGTACTCGTAAGCCCCCTTTACGATGTACTGAATAAATCTGGCGTTCATGCCGTCGATGTAACGACTATGATTGATGATTGGATTCCATTTGTGAAGGCATTTATTATTCCTTATTTACTTTGGTTTCCATACTTATACGGTGCACTCATTTACTACTGCTTTAAAGATCGCAAACAGTACTATGTAACATTAAGCAGCGTTATCCTCGGAAAACTTGCTTGTTTTTCAATTTATTACTTTTGGCAAACAACGGTCCCTAGACCTACAGTTGTAGGCACAGACGTGTTCTCCGACTTAGTGCGCTATATTTATAGTATTGATCAGCCTGTAAACTGTTTCCCTAGCATCCACGTCCTAACAACATTTGTGATTATGTTAGCGGCTTATAAACGAAGAGAACAGCACAAATTAGAATATTTCATTCTTACTTTCTTTGGAACACTTATTATTTTATCGACACTGTTTACAAAGCAGCACGCTTTCTTAGATGCCGTTTCAGGTATGGCAGTCGCTAGCACACTATACTTCGGCGTACAATTATTACTAGTAAATAAAAAAGAAACTGTTACAATTCCAGTAAGACAAACTTATAAAATGTGACTAAAAAAGCAGACTGTGGCTTCTTCAGTCTGCTTTTATCTATATAAAGGAGATTGGGGGTTGTGACTTAAGATTGTGGCACAGTCATATCACCAGAATGAATACGGCCTGCTTTTCGTAATGCCATGTAAAGAATATATGAAACAGCTACTGGGATTACGATATAAGTGATAACCATCGCTGGCACAACGCCGAATCCTTGGCTGGAAATTAAATTAATTGGTGCAATAAGAGAACTTAATCCAAGACCCGCAATTTCTTTACCTGCTTCTAGTTGGAAGATCAGTGCAGATACAGGACCCACAATGGCGCTGGCAACGACAGTTGGGATGAGAATCATTGGATTTTTAGTAATGTTCGGCAATTGTACTTTCGGAGTACAAAGTGCCTGTGCTAAAATACCACCTAAATTGTTTTCTTTCGCAGAGATAACAGAGAATCCGATAAATTGAGCGACGCATCCTGCAAGTGCCGCACCTCCTGCAACACCATCTAGGCTAAGTGCAATTGCTAAAGCTGCTGATGACGCTGGAGAGATAAGTAATAGTCCCCAAACAACCGCAAGTACGATAGATGCAATGAATGGGCTACCAGCTGAACTATCTTTAATAAATGCGCCAACTGCATTTAAGACAGGACTAATATTTTGAGATAACCAAATACCGACTATACCAGAACCTAATATTGCTGCAAATGGAACGAGCATCATATCTAAAGCAGTTTTTCCGCTTAATCGTTTACCAATATAAACTGCTAAAGTTGCTGTTAATAACGCACCAATCGGTTCACCAGTTTTAATGATTAGACCAGCTTCAGTAATCGAAATGGATCCTGCTCCAATCGCCCCGGCAACCATCGCTGAGAAAATGACAAGTCCGTTTGCTCCAAGCATAAAAGCAATTCCTGCTCCAATTGCTGGTGCCATAAGTGATTTCGCGACGACTCCGATCGTAATTAACATCGGAATATCAACAATTCTTCCTATATTTTCGATAAGCAAACCAATTCCAAGGGATACGAAAATACCTTGTGCAATTCCGGCAGAACCTTTAAAGACACGAGACATTATATATTCCTTCATCTGTTTCACCTTCTCCTATTTTAGTAACCGATTGTTTTCATGTAGTCACGTAAAATATCATTCGATTTTGCAAATCGGCTTTCTTCATTTTCTGTTAAGTTTAGTTCTACAACTTCTTTCACGCCATCTCTTGTAATAATTACTGGTACACCTGTACAAATATCATACTCACCATATTCACCATCTAAAATTGCTGAAACAGCTATTACACGATGATCATCATTAAAGATAGAACGTGCAATATAAGCAAGTGAGTTACCAATACCGTAATAAGTAGTCCCTTTACGTTTATAAATTTCCCAACCAGCTTTTGCGGTTTTTTCTACAATGTCATCTAAATCAATTTCACCGAAACGTTCCTTTTGCTCTTCTAAAATTTGCAAGATTGGTTTCCCGCCGACTGTAACATGAGACCAAGCTACCATTTGTGAATCACCATGCTCACCTAATGAATAACCGTCAACGCTACGAGGATCAACTTCTAGCATTTCAGATAAAATAGTTCTTAATCGAGAAGAATCTAATGATGTTCCAGTACCAATCACGCGATTTCGTGGCAATCCAGATAACTTCCAAACTTGATAAGTAATAATATCAACTGGGTTTGATGCAAGTAAGAAGATGCCATCAAATCCACTTTCCATTACACCTTCTACAACACTTTCCATAATCTTCGCGCTTGCTCCTAAAGTATCCAAACGACTTTGTCCTGGTTTTGGAGCTGGACCTGCTGTAATAATTACAATGTCCATATCTTTACAGTCTTCATAATCGCCTGCATATACTTTTGTTCTTGTATTTGTAAAGTTAATGCAGTGCGATAAATCCATCGCTTCTCCAACTGCACGCTCATGATTTATATCAATTAATGCCAACTCTTCGCAGATACCTTGATTCACAATTGAATACGCACAGCTTGATCCTACTAATCCAGTACCAATAATTGCGATTTTTCTTGTGTTTTTATTCATAAGAATCTCTCCTATGTAATCATGTAATGTTTTATTTGTTCTTTATACTCTTCATTATAGAGATTCTCACCATAGAAACCATGGATACTTCGTGAAACATTGAGCAAAGTTTATGTATATTTTGTGAAACACTCTACTCTGTTTTCGTCATATTTGTTACAACTGGAAAAATATTTCATACATATTTATTGACATATACAAATGCACAAAAAAGCGAGTGAATCATCATCCGAGATTCACTCGCTTTTTTATTTATTACTGTGCGCTTAATTGACCTTTCGTTTGCTGAACAACCGATGGATTTGCAGGAGCCGCTGGTTTATAATATCCTTTTTGCAATGCATATTTGTATACATTACGTTGTCTCATTTCATCCTGATTACGAATGTGAATCAGCGTTTGATGTAACTGTTCGTTATTCGACTCTGCTATGTAATTCGCATAGCTAGTCAAACTAGCATTTAATTCCGATAAATAATCGTTAACCATATCTTTTTCATTCATATCCGATACCCTCCTAGCCTAAAAAGGACATTAATTGTTGTTTTGTATTTCTTGCAGCTTGTGCATCTTGTTGTAGCATTTGTTTCAATTGAGGATCTGTACACTGCTGCGCATACTGATCTAGTTTATTCGCAACTGTCGCATGCCCCCCAATAAGATGACGTAAATTTTCAAGCTCAAGCTCTGTTAAGTTTGGCATAATAAAAACCTTCCTTTCTTTGGTCATTCATCATTTAGTATTTATTTGTTTTTGGAATGTATACAGTAAAAATGCTCTCTACATGAAAATGTTGAAATGAAATTTCAGGAGTTCTTTTTTATGTATCTATAATTTTAGCTATGAGTGTTGCAAAAACATGGTATGATGCGAGTTATTTTATAAGAAGTTTTAAATAATTAAATTATAGTAATAGAAAAAGAAAGCAATCTTTTTTATTACTAACAAAAAGACTGCTTTCTTTTTACAATTAATTAGCTATAATTGATGGTTTGCTCTATAAGAAAACTAACTCAATCATTCCGGTATTAATTGGACATATAACCTACAATTTATATACCCTCATATAACAAAAAAGCTTATCCTTTTTAAGGAATAAGCTTTTTACGATTTATATAAATTTTAAGCAAAATTAAAATTTAGGACCATACCCAAACATCTTCTGTATTTAACTTTTCAATAGAAGCATCAACAGAACTATTTGACCATTCATGTCCTATAAACATCCCCTTCACTCTAACTTGATCTCCTACTTTTACATCCGGAACTTTTGTTGCCTGAAAATAGATTGTTCCTGTATCCACTTCAGAACGCCCAGAGTTTAATGCCTCAGATTTTACTACTACATAATCCTTACCAACTTCAATAATCTCGGCTTCAAATACACTTGTTCCTTCGTCTAATACGCTCTCTACTTTTTTTGTATTTGCTACATCAGTAGTGTATTTAGAAAGTGTAAATTTAGACGTAAAGCTCATTTTCTTTACATATGAAGAATTCACTCCTGCCTGAAATTGAACCGAAATCTCCCCATCTTTTTGTGCTTTAAAGACACGACCATACGGTGAATTAGCATTATATGTACCAATTACTTGATTGTCTGCATCATACACCGTGTAAGAAATAGGAAATCCTGAATTATATACGAATACAGTAAGTTCTTCTCCCTTTTTCAGGTTAAAAGATTCTTTTTGAGAAACTTCATAAGAACTTAATGAATAAGATTTTGTAACATCTTTTACTTCCATATTTAAAGTAGCTGCACTTGCCTTTGTTGCTTCTAATCCTGGTAAGTTCGTTCCAGTGAGTACTACAAATCCTAATGCTCCAGCTAAAATAAGTTTTTTCATTGACTAAATTCCTCCTCTATTCTTTTTACTTTAAAAGGTATTATTTCTAATTTAATACCTGTAATCATTATAGTTACAATAATAATGATTATCAATTAAAAAATGTATGCAATTTTGCATACATACAAATCTTATATAATATCAGTCTTTTTCTTTCCCTGTCCTGCACCCATAAGCTACTATATCAACTCAAAAAAACCAGCAGTCATGATGAAGTGAACCCAAAAAGTTAGACAAATATTCTAAGCAGCTAATAAGGATTGGATTCTGTATTCCACAGGGCTCAA
>NZ_JAGDQK010000036.1:0-86454 GCF_017498755.1 Bacillus sp. XF8
TGAGCCCTGTGGAATACAGAATCCAATCCTTATTAGCTGCTTAGAATATTTGTCTAACTTTTTGGGTTCACTTCATTACAAGTGGTGCGTTTTCTTTTATATTTCAAAATCCCTTCAAAAGTAAGATGCGAACCTCTCTACTTCACTTTATTTTTTAAAGAATAACTTTTGGCAATAAAATAACAGCGTATAAGCCCCTAAGCTTTGTAAAATAAAAACGCTTGGTATAGCTAAGCTACCAGATACAATATCTTTATCCAAAAACCTCATAATAATATATCCTGCTATAAGTAACAATAACAACATATACCCTTCGCTCTTTTGCTTTTGAATAAGAAAATGTAATAAGGCGATTGTCATAAATAAAGTAACAACTAGATAGATAAGCTTTTCACCTTTTAACAGTATCCCATTCATTCCTTCTGATGATAGTTGATCTATATTTGGTTTAAGAGAAGCTAACCGTTCTACTTCTAGTTCTTTTAATGTTTGATTCATACTTTCTTTCATACTTTGTGCCTGAGCCGTTTCTTGTTTATTTCGTTGTTCTCCGATTAAAATTGACTGCACATACGCATGATTAGAAATTGTATACTGTTTCATTCCCATCGCTTGAACCCCATAATTCATACCAAAATGGGTGGCGTAAAACACAGCAACAATTCCAATCATTTTCAACAAGACATTTTGTTTATCTGCACTTTGAAATACTTCCACTAGTGACACATATACAAGTACCAAAATAATGATGAACATTCCTACTGGATAAATGATATTACTAAGAGCAAGTAATATCGCTGCACATGCCCACATGTAAGAGTGACTTAATCCCTTATGGAGCAATATATAACAGGCGAAGTAAAATAAAAATATAGAGAATAGTTCCCCTGTTAATACTAGGCAAGAAAGAATATTTGGCAAGTATAGTGCATAAAATATTGCCGCAATGCGACCACATTCTTCTTGGAATAAAATTGTAGCAATTCGATAAATGAAAAACACGATTCCTGCACAATATAAAATATTACATAGTTGTAAAACAAATGTAGCATCACCAAACACCCGAATCAAAAATGACTCATATATAACGAAAGGTAATTGCCCCACAATATTTATGTTACCACTGTTTCCTAATGCAACCTGTTTTGCAGTTTCATGCATAGCTCTCGTATCACCGATCACTGAGGCATCTAAAAAAAGAACTGCTCCTATTCTGACAAGTAACGTCATACTCATTAAAAAAATGAGAAATTGTTTATCTGTAAATCGATATTGCAAAATAGATGAAAGAAGTAAAAGAAGTATAACGAAAATAAATAATACAATCGTTAAACTCGTAGAGCTTCCACCAAAAAATTGCTTACTTCCCTCGAAAGCGTTCCAGCAAGAGTAAGCAAAAAAGAAAAACATAATTCCAACAATTATTTTACTAAATCCTGTTTGTATGTGATTCATATGTACATTGCACCTCTATTTCCATTCATAACACAACGATTCTACCACGAATAGATACATGGCTGTTAGAAAATTTGTATGGCAAAAGTGTAGTAGCCACCTTTCACTTGCAATGTAAGCGAAACCTCTTTTACACTACAATCTATACAAAACAAAGTTTCTTTCAGTTACACGCATAGAAATACCACATTATTTTATATTTGATAAAACAAATTCCTTATCTAATCTCAATCACCTAGCTAACGAATGAGATTTTATACAATAAACACTACATGCCGCCCTGATTGAAAACATAAATAGGAGTAGATTATATGAATAAAAAATTTATGAGAGAATCAAAAGCAATTAAAACAACACGTGTTTTCCCAAATGATTTGAACAATCACCAAACATTATTTGGCGGAAAATTATTAGCGGAAATTGACAGCATTGCATCTATTGCAGCAGCAAGGCATAGCCGTAAACATTGTGTTACAGCCTCAATTGATTCCGTTGACTTTTTAACTCCAATCCATCAAACTGATTCCGTTTGCTATGAGGCATTCGTTTGCTATACTGGGAAATCCTCTATGGAAGTATTCGTAAAAGTCGTTGCAGAAAATCTATTATCTGGAGAACGCCGCATTGCTGCAACTTGCTTTATTACATTCGTAGCGATCAAAGATGGTAAACCTTCTTCCGTACCACAAGTGATACCTGAAACAGAGGAAGAACATTGGCTATATGAAACAGGATTAGAACGTGCTGAAAGTCGAAAAAAAGGGCGTTTAAAAAGCAAAGAAATGGCCGAAGTATTAACCTTAAATAAACCTTGGAATATTCAATAAATACCTTACCTTCCTTTTTTAAATACAAATAAAAAAGGAAGGTTTTTTATAATAAAACATATACTTTCTAGCATTTTAAAGCGTATTATACAAAAAACAGAGAGTTGCTTTACAAAGTTTATATGCGGTAAACTTATACAGATGTTCTTGTAATCTTCTTCCTTTAAAAAAGGCTTATATATATGATGCAAAACATAAAAAACTAGAGGAGATAAAATTCTATGATAGAACAAAAACGCCTCGTTTCAGTTGTTATCCCGCTGTATAATGCGGAAAAATATATTGAAGAAACGATGCAATCAATATTAGATCAAACATATAAAAACATTGAAATTGTAGTTGTAGATGATGGAAGTAAAGATCAATCATCTGCTATTGTAAAAGAATTTCAGCAAAAATATCCTGAGCAAGTGAGATATGTTCATCAGAACAATCAAGGCGTATCTGTTGCTCGTAACACAGGAATTGAACACGCTAATGGTGAGTATGTTGCTTTTCTTGATAGCGATGACCTATGGCATCCAAGTAAAATAGAAAAACAAGTGGAAAGTATGCATAGGAACAGCATGGATGCTTGTTATTGTGGATATATGAACTTCTATGAAGAAACAGGTGAGAAAGTAGAGCATGTAACAAACTTCATCAAGGGGGATATGACAAAAGCCTTCTTAACACATCAAGTTGTTGCTCAAACGAGTACATGGATTTTTAAACGTTCTATTGTCATGGATCACGATATCCGCTTTACACCTGGCTGCAGCTGGGGAGAAGATTTAGAGTTTCTCTTTAAACTGATGAGTGTTACAAACGTGTGCTACGTCGATGAATATTTAACATATTATCGAATTTTATCTGAAGGAAATCTTTCTTCTAAATATAAAGATTACGAATTAAAAACAACAAAAGAGTTAGAGGTATTCAATCGGATGAAAGACTGGGTTCATCAAAAATCTCAAGATTTGATAACAAAGGATTCTCAAGAACTTATCCAGATCTTAGAGACATACCTATTCCCATATACAGTTATTAATAATGCCTGTATCTATATTAAAGAGAACTCAAAATTAGAAAAATCACAAATTAACTTGATTAAGAAAGATTTAAAGAAGTATTGCCGCAAAATTTATTCTAAAAACGGAAAACGAAGTAAAAAACTATATGCAATGCTTTGGTTCGTACGAATCAAATTCATGTTTTCTTAAATAAAAATATGATTCTAAACATTCTTTTGTAAACAAATCATTGTTACAAATAGGAAAAATTCAGTCCTGAAGAATAGAAAGGTATTTTCAATGAAAACAAATAAAATCCTTAAAAACGCATCCTATCTCTTTGTAGGAAATATTATTGTTCGTTTTGTACTCGCTATTGCTACAATTCTCTTTGCGAGATATGTTTCGCCAACAGATTATGGTATGTTTACAACCGCATTAGCTGTTTCAGCTGTTATCTGTTATTTTACAGACGCGGGTTTAACACATACCTTTATGCGCGAAGGAACGAAACAAGGTGCTAATATTAGTGAACTCATAAGTAGTTATTTACGTGTTCGCTTAGTTTTAGCCGTTGTCATTTCTATTCTCTTTGCCATTTTCGCACAGTTTTTCTATGACAATGCTTACTTACGCGCGATGGTATATTTAATTGTATTGCCAACAATGTTCGGGGCAACCTTACAAGGTGTAGGAATGGCCTATTTCCAAGTAACAGAACGTATGCAATTCACTGCTATCATCTCTGTATTACAAGGTCTAACAGCAGCAGTTGCACTTTTACTAGGAATGTCTTTTAAGTGGTCGCTTATGATGGTTGCAGCAATGTACGGGGTATCAAGCCTTGTAACAGGACTGATCGCATTTATAATGGTAATCCGCTATACAACCATTCATAAAGGTTGGGATAGAAAAATTTTAGATCAGCTACTTGTTTTCACAATCAATGGAATCATCATTATGTTACTGCCACAGCTAGGTCCAATCATATTAGAGAAGGTTTCGACATTAAAGCAAGTCGGATTCTTTGGAGCTGCATCGAAAATCCCAGCAGTACTTTATCAAATACCTGGTGTAATTGCGGCTGCCTTTTATCCAAAACTATTCGCTTTTGGAAATGAAAAAAATATTGATGAGCATAGAAAATTATCACATTTTGAATTAAAACTTATGTCTTTTTTAGGAATGGGAATTTCTATTCCGTTTATCGCTGACCCAAGTTTTTGGATTGTTAGTCTACTAGGAGAAAAATATGCACCAGCAGGTAATGCGCTTGCTATTTTAGCATTTATGGTTATTTTGCAATCCATTAACTATCCACTTGCTGACAATTTAACAACAATTGGACAGCAGTGGAAACGTACGACAACAATGGCAATTGGTTTAGCAGTTGCCGTAATCAGTTATATCGTATTAGGTAGCAAATTCGGAATGATGGGTGCTGCTGCCGCAGCTATCCTAACAGAAGTTACTTTATTATTAGGATTTACTTTATTTGTTCATAAAGGATTCCAACTATTATTTAAAGGGATTATATTTAATACCCTAGCATTTGCAATTAGTTACGGTTTATATCGCGTTATATTAATTAATTTACCACCACTCGTTGCATTAACGCTTACTGGTATACTATACGGTATCATTGGTCTCGCAATTGACCCACAAATACGTGGTTTAATTTTAGGGTTTGTAAATAAAAAATTAGCTCGTAAAGAAGCGTAACATACTTGGTTAGACAAAAAAGATCAAAATATCTCCTTAATATTTTGATCTTTTTTTACTTTACTCCAAGCCTTTATATGATGCTGAGTGTGTACTCCCATGCCAAATTGACTTGTTTTCCCAGAATGATATACTGTAGATTGGGCAATACTGTTAATTTCATATGATTTAATAATACATATAACAGCTATTGTTTGCTTTATGTTGATATAGTTGTTATAGCACTACAGTACAATTATTTTTTCAACTGTAGTGCACATAAGAGATACACTTTGAAAAAACACTACTTAGAAGGAGTTATTTTGTAATGAATGTAGAACCGAATAATCGTAAATGGATTACAAAAAGCACTCTCATTGTAATTCCATTACTGATTGCATGTGCGTTTATTTTTCATTTCTTTTTTTTAGAATCGGATAATGCTTTTTCCAGTACAGGAGATGCATTAACCCAATTTGGATTTTTCACATTTCTAATTCAACATGCTTTTAAAGATGGAAACCTATTTTGGTCTTTTAACTATGGATTAGGCGGAGATTTGTTCAAAGAATTTAGTTACTATTATAGTACAGCCCCATTCTTTTGGATCACATTATTACTTCCAAAACTAAACCTTGAGCAAATTTTTGATTTGAAATTATACATGAGTATTATAAAAAACTTTCTAGCAATGCTCTTTATGTATGTTTCTTTACGTTATCATAAAAAAACAGCCTTTTCTTCTTTTATTGCTTCCATTATATATGGTGGATGTATCACATTTATCCGTCATTCTTTATTATGGGATTTTATGGCAGATGCTATTGTTTTTCTCCCTTTAGTAATATGGGGACTAGATAAATATATTATTGAAAAGAAAAAAGGACTCTTTTTATTTGCTACAGCTTGTATGTTAGCATCAAATTTTTATTTTGCATTTATGATAAGTATCTTTATCTATATTTATGCTTTTTTCCAATATTTCGCTACACAACAAAATAAATCGATTAAATCCTTTGTAACATACTATATAAGAATTGCTTTACTATACGCCTTATCCTTAGGATTAGCTGCTTTTTGCTTTATTCCTTCTGTAAATGGTGTATTAAGTGCGGATCGCTTATCGAAAAAGTTCCATATTCCGCTATTCTTTGAAGATTCATTTTATAAAAATGTAGTAGAAAGTATCTTTTTCATTCATGATCCAGAATACCAATTAGCATTACCTGTATTCTTACTTTTCCTAGGTTTTATGGGCTTATTCATTCGTGAAAAAACGATTTTTAATAAAGTATTATTTACAATATTTATGTTTATACTTTATCTACTTCCATATACCTATTCTGTCTTTAATGGATTTTCAGCAATGCAATCAAGATGGTTTTTCTTATTCGTATTTGTAATTGCACAAGCTATTGCGTATATATTAGATTGGCTACTTAGTCATAAAAGTAAATTCATCTATGTACTAACAACTATTGTACTTGCTAGTGGAACATTTATTTATGGATTTAATCACAAATTAAACGTAAATGGCAAAGCATTTACAAAAATTGATTATATTACAATGGGTGTCATTGTTGCTTCTATTATTATGCTGAGCATATGGCGATTTGTACCAAAAAAATTCATACAATTTTTAATCGCTCTCAATATACTTTTTAATTTAGCAATTGTAAATTACGCCTATTCCGATAAATCGCTCGGTGAATATTTCGGACAAGCTAGAGTCACAAAAGAAACATTACATGCATCTGGTTATGATAATAAAGAAGAAATAGCTGCAATTCGTTATATACAAAATCAAGATAAAGATTTCTATCGAGTTATCAACCCAAATAGTGTTCACAATACGCCGTTTGTTCAAGAATATCATGGCACGAGCACTTACCAAAGTTTAGTTGATTTTTATGTCCATGACTTTATGAAAAACAAATACAATGTTATGCAAAAAACTGATACCCCTTCAATGTTCTTCCAATTAGATAACCGACTATTTCTAGAAAACATGCTAGGTGTTAAATATTATGTAATGGGCGCAGACGTAACTCCGGAAAATATCCCATATGGTTATAAGTTACTAAAACAAGTGGGGACGCATAATATTTATGAAAATGAAAATGCATTGCCATTAGGAGTTGTATACGATTCCGCTATAAGTGAAGAAGAGTTTTCTAAATTAAACTTTGCACAAAGAGATCAATTACTATTAGATGCTGTAGTTGTTAATAATGCAAAAAATTATTCATTAGCTCATTTTGATACAAATAAACTGGATTCTAAATCATTACCTATTCATCATGATCAAATCAAATGGGAAAATATCGAAAAAAATGGCGATATACTAACTGTCCATGAAAACGGACGTATGATCGTACCTGTTGACTCTTCTAATGTTCTAGGTGACTATCTCGTTGAGCTGAAGATTAAAGATGTAAATAAAAATACTTTTACAGTCAATATCAATGGAAAATCTATGGTAAAAGGTCATGAAGACGGTGCTTATTCCTATCCATTAGAACGATTTGTCTATAACTTAGGAAAAAATAACCACCCATCAGAATTAACTATTTCTATAGATCCAGGTGAGTATTCTCTTCAAGACTTACAAGTTAATGTTACCAACTATCAAAACATGAAAGAAAAAGTAACAGCTTTAAAAGAGAATAGACTTCAAAATATTTATATAAAAAATAATTACCTAAAAGGTGATATAAATTCCAAAAAAGATGGATTATTATATCTATCCGTACCATATAGTAAAGGATGGTCTGTAAAAGTAGATGGAAAAGAGGCAAGCTTTGTAAAGGCAAATTCTTCATTCATCGGTATTCCGATTCAAAAAGGATCCCATACCATTGAAATGACTTATGTCACTCCATATTTCAAATTAGGTGTAATCATATCCATCACTTCATTAATCATCTGTATACTATTAATGGTTTTTGAAAAGAAACGCAGACAAAAAAGTTCTCAGTAAAACTTTTTACTGATGCATATACGATAATAAAAAGGTTATTTCCAAAATATAAGGAAGTAACCTTTTTTCATTATTAATTGATCTAACTTTACATCAATATATATTAATATATATTGATATTAACAATCGTAATAGAAAATAATCAATAACCTAACCAGTTTTAACTCTAGACCTCATATACTCAATTGTTTCCCGTAAACCATCAATGTACGCTGTCCTCGGAACTTCTCCTATATATCGTTCATACTTCTCTCCACTGAGCACTACCGGTTCTTCCGTTAAATATAACATCTCCACAAACTCTTTCATCTGTTTATCAAATAGACCAAGCATCCCTATCATACGTTTTTTTACGGTCATGACAGATTTTTTATATCCTGTTAGTTCCCTTATATATTGAATCATTTCTTCCCCTGTAATGACACCACAACCTGGTATATTCCAATTTTGTCCATATGCATCATTACGTAATGCAAGTTCAACAATTGCCTTAGCGCCATCAGGTGTAAATATATATTCTCTAGCAAGCTTTTTATCCCCAACAAAGCTAGATATTTTATTTTCAAGAACACTTTGTAACGTATGATGAATGAGGGTACTTTCCGCATTCGGACCATAAAAATCTGGAAAATGAGCAATAAGCACCGGCACGCCATATTGCTTTGCCATTATTTCAAGTTGTAAGCGAATGTTCCCCTTCTTTGTGTGCGGATTCTTTTCTGCTTCCTCCGTTATCTTCTCTCGCCCCTGCCTTCCGTACGCATAAATATTGTCTACCATCGCTAATTTAATGCCATAGTATTTCGTTGTTTCTAGAACATTCTTTAATAAATTTGACTGTTTTGCTTCCCAATCTGTATACGGAATATTTACAGCATGAAAAATAACATCAACACCTTTAGTCGCTTCCATTACATCCAATCGTTGAAATACATCTCCTGCTATTATTTGTACCTTTTCTTCTCCTTGAAATAACCTTTCCAGCCTTGTCTTATTTCTTGCAAAAGCAACCACATCAATTCCCCTGGCACATAACTCTTTCGTAATTGCATACCCCATTGCTCCAGATGCTCCCAATACTAACGCCTTTTTCATCACCATATCCCCCTTTTAATTAACCGATGTTCAATTAATGTTAAAAAGAAAATCACTTACATCAGAAGCGATTTTGCAATAAAATTCACATGTGCTTTAGCTAAATCTTCTACATCTTCAAATGTTTGATCACTTCCACAATAATGTGCAACAAATCCGTGTAATGATAAAAAAACAGACCATACTGTCATCGCATTTATATTTCCTTTACATAAAGAAGATATAACAGAAGCGAACTTCTCATAACTAACATTTGGTCCATCTGCTAAACATTCTTTTAATTCATCGTCTTTAATCAAGAACATGATTTCATAATGACTTTGATTTCGTAAACCGAATTCAATAAAGCCAAATAAAACCGCTTTTAATTGCTCTTCCTGTTTTAAATTTAGAGCATTAATTTCATCTAGTTTTTGATCCAATAATCGAAAATCTTGTTCAACCATCGCATAAAAAAGCTCTGCTTTATTTTTAAAATGATAATAGATTGAGCCATGACTATATCCTAATTCTGCTGCGATTTTACGCATTGAAGTATGCTGATACCCTTGTTTTATAAATAAATCCCTCGCTGCATTCATAATCATTTCTCTCGTTAATTCTTGTTTAACTGCTCTTCTTGGCGACATTTCTCATACCTCACAATACAATTAACCACTGGTCAATTATATTGTATTGTTTTTCCAAAAAAAAAGCAATCCTATTTTTGAAAAAATATACATTTTGAAAGGATAGCATTATATCCGAGAATTTAGTATCATGATTCAAGATACTATTTTGAAATGGACGGAGGACATTATGAGCTTATTAACAGTTGAAAATTTAGGTCATACATTTGGTGATCGTACACTATTTAAAGACGTATCAATGCGTTTATTAGCAGGAGAACATGTTGGTTTAGTTGGTGCAAACGGCGTTGGTAAATCAACATTTATGAATATTATTACTGGACAACTTATCCATGATGAGGGACGCGTAGAATGGACACCTGGTACACATTACGGATATTTAGACCAACATACAATCTTAACACCGGGCAGAACAATTCGTGACGTATTAACAGATGCGTTCTTACCTTTATTTGAGAAAGAAAAAGAACTCAATATCATTACTGAGAAAATGGGAACAGCTACGCCGGAGGAATTAGAAGAACTTCTTGATCAAATGGCAGAGATTCAAGATGCGCTTGAAGCAGGTGGTTTCTATTTATTAGATATTAAAATTGAAGAAGCTGCGCGTGGTCTTGGAATTGATGCAATTGGTTTAGATCGTGATGTTTCTGCATTAAGTGGTGGACAACGTACAAAAGTATTACTTGCAAAGCTATTACTTGAACAGCCAGAAGTACTATTACTGGATGAGCCTACCAACTATTTAGACGTTGAACATATTCAATGGTTAACAAATTATCTAAAAGAATATCCACATGCGTTCCTATTAATTTCCCATGATACGGAATTTATGAACAAATGTGTCGATGTTATTTTTCATCTAGAATTCTCAAAAATGACGCGTTACACAGCGACATATGAGAAGTTTTTAGAACTTGCAGAAATCAATAAAAATCAACACTTAAATGCTTATCAAAAGCAACAGGAATTCATTAAAAAGCAAGAAGATTTCATTGCAAAAAATAAAGCTCGTTATTCTACAACGGGCCGTGCAAAGAGCCGTCAAAAACAACTTGACCGCATGGAGCGTATCGATCGCCCAGAAACAGCGATTAAACCAGAATTTTCATTCAAAGAATGCCGTGCGAGTAGTCGCTTTGTCTTTGAAGGGGAAGACGTAGAAATCGGATATACACATCCACTATTACCAAAACTAACAATGACAATTGAACGCGGTGAAAAAATTGCAATTGTTGGGTGTAACGGTGTCGGTAAATCGACATTATTAAAAACAATCCTTGGAAAAATTAAACCATTAAACGGAAAAACAAGTCTTGGTGATTTCTTAGAACCAGCATACTTTGAACAAGAAGTAAAAGCAGATAACTTAACACCTATCGATGATGTGTGGAACACATTCCCGAATTTAGACCAACATCAAATTCGTGCAATGTTAGCGAAATGTGGTCTAAAAAATGAACACATCACTCGTCCATTAAGCCAATTAAGCGGTGGAGAGCAAGCAAAGGTTCGTTTATGTAAATTGATGGGTGAACAAAGTAACTGGCTATTATTTGATGAGCCGACAAACCACCTTGACGTTACAGCAAAAGAAGAATTGAAGAAAGCTATGAAAGCATATAAAGGAACAATCCTTCTCGTATGCCATGAACCAGACTTTTATGAAGATTGGGTAACAAAAGTTTGGAATGTAGAAGAATGGGCACAACAAAAAGCTTAAATACTAAAACATTTTCCTTGCTTTCTTATGCAAGGAAAATGTTTACTATATAGAACAAAATTTCTATCCGTACTTTACTTAAATAAATTTCATCTCATGTAATATCTCATTACTAAAAGTATGGATATACAAGGAGTATGAACGCAAAATGAAAAGTATATCCTCCACTAAAATCAATTCCCTTTTAACAAAATGTTTATTGATACTGTGTCTCATTATTTTTATATTTACCACATGGAATTCTGTAATCATTACTAGAGATACTTTCTGGACTCGAATCCTGATTATATTCCCAATCATTGTTATAATTCTACTTCTCCTACTTCTTCTAGGGTATATTGTAAATAAATATATTTCCCAGATATCATTTATTGTTTTACTAACTATCTTAGCTTTTTCTATTCGATTGATTTGGATTATAACCATACCCACTCTCATCGAATCTGACTTTGAAATGCTGTATAATAGCGCAGTGCAAGCAGCTAATGGAGATTTTAGCTTTGCTCAAGGCACGTATTTTACTACATGGGTTTATCAACTTGGCTTTACAATGTATCAAGCTTTCATTATTAAATTATTTGGTGAAGGAGCTTTCCCACTCAAATTATTAAATGTTCTATATTGCACAGGAACTGTATTACTCATTTATCTCATTACTAAAAAAGTTTTTAATGAATGGTCTGGACGTATTGCTGGATTACTGTATTCATTATATATTCCAAGTATTATGATGACCTCAGTATTAACAAACCAGCATCTTGCTACATTCCTTTTCTATCTTGGATTTTATTTATTAATTGCAAAAGGACTAAGTAGCCAATATACATGGATTTTCATAGGTCTTACATTATCTCTAGGAGACATCATTCGTCCACTCGGCATGCTAATTTTAGTAGCCGTAGTTATTTATATTTTCCTTCAAGGAATGTTGGGACAAACGAAAAAGGTGATTTTCAATTCTTTCAAAAAACTAAGTGGGATTTTAATTGTCTTCTATCTTGTACACTATGTAATAAGCTACGCTTTCATTACATCCGGAATTACACAGTATCCTTTATCAAACCGTGACTCCCTATGGAAATTTGTTTTGGGATTCAACCATGAAACAAGGGGAAGCTATTCAGATACAGACGCAGCTCATATTATGTCTTTTGAAATTGGTGAAAAGCGAGAGGCTGAAGAAAAGAGAATCATTAAAGAAAGACTAGCTGATAAACAAGAGGTTTTAGCTTTATTTAAAAATAAGTTTGCTCTTATGTGGGGGGATATCGATGCATCTCCATATTGGAGCTTAAATATGGAAGGTAAAGAAGATTTAAAAGAGACTTCCTTAAAATATGAACGCTATATGTATATCGCAACTATGCTATTCGGTATCGTATCACTCTTATCTCTCATAGCAACGAAACAAAAAAATTATTATTATACTCCTTTTTGTTTACTAATTATTGGATATATACTCATTCATTTCTTAATAGAAATTCAGGCACGATACCGTTATTTCATTATTCCAAGTTTCACCATTATCCAAAGTTATGGCATATACATGTGCTATAAACTGATAACAAAAAGAACAGTAACCAAAAGAAATAATGTAAAAACATCCTCTATTAGTAAATAAAGTGCCCCTTTAATTAGTGAGGATCTTCTTCATCCACCACCTAATTTCTTTACCTTTTCTGAAGTTTGAGGTGAGTGTATCATTGCCCGTTAATGCGAGATAAAAAATCATTACAAATATGAATGCTTTACGCAATGTTCTTTCATATTTCATAAACTAACTCTTCATTAAAATTGGGATAACAAAGATTGAGAACATTGAAGAATGAACATAAAAAGGTCATTGAGACACCTATCCTCAATGACCTTTTCTATATCTGTTACATACTAATGACTAAGGCACCTACAATAATAAAGCTCACACCAATCCATTTTCTTTTTGTAATCTTTTCCGATAAAAAGAAATATGCAATGATTAATGACCATACATACGTAATAGCTGTTAATGGATACACAATTGTATAAGGAACATATTTTAACAAGATAATGTTAAAGATTGCGCCACCTGAATACAGGATACCTCCTATAATGAAATTAATAAGAAAGCTCTTCTGAAATCCGATTCCATTCGATGTTGCCTTTTTAAAAAAATAGCCACCTAAAGCACCTAAAATTGTCATGAATATAAGTAAACTAACTTTCAGTATCACTGCCGCCAATTAATACAGCTCCTATAACAATTAATATTGTTCCTAAAATATGCTGATACGTTAAAGACTCTCCTAAAAAGAATGTTCCTAAGAAAAGTGCAAATACATATCCCATACTTAACAAAGGGTGTAGTACCGATAAACTTCCAAAACGAAAAGCTACAATCATAAGTGCTGCTCCTACAAAATACATAAAAAATCCAATTAAAAAATATAAATTTATATGACCATTGGACAACTTCCAAAGAAGCTGCCCAACTGCGGTACTGAAAGATGCTATAAGAATAAGCACAATACCAATCTGGTTATTTTTAATAGAGTTCCCTAGTCCATTCATCATGATTGCTGCTCTCGTTTCACCTGTACACTCGCCATTAAGAACAATATGTACGTAACTAAAATGTTTGCATATAAATACCTCACGTCTTGGGCTGGTAAAGCAACTGCCACTGTTCCTGCATTTAATAAACATGGTAAGGCTACTAAAATAAGTTTCCAGTTACTTTTTATAGCTGTTACAAATAAGCATAAAATCATAATAAACAGGTAAGCTGCAGGACGATTTAAAATATTTAAAGGACTATTCTCAACTTTAGTAAGTACTTTGCTTAGTACAGTTTGAACTTTTTCACTTCCATAAGCAACTTTAATACGATGCTCTTTTAGCACTTCAGGAGATGGTGGCTCTTTTCCATAAGTAGATGTATATCCATCAGCTGGCACCTTAATTTGCCACACAAGAGAGGTAATATCTAAGTAACTCTCCGTAACTAGTTTCGGATTTTGTTTACATAGTTCTAACCAATGCTCAAAGAATTCAGCTTTGTTTGCGTATAGAAACTTACGATTATAATTTTGACTTCCTTTCAATGGATCCGCAATATATGGATTATAATTGTTTTTCCACTCTTCTAACGGTAATACTTGTCCGTAATACTCTAACTGTTCTTTTGTAATATTACCATCATATGAAATTACTCGACCAATTTGCTGAATCGGTATTGCGTAAGCTTCGTTTGGGTCCGATGGCTTTACATGAAAATATGAAAAGATAGGTCCAGTTACGATAAAATGCAGTGCGATTACAACAATAGCGACCGCATACATTTTAACAAGCTTAAATCTAAAAATAATAAAGAAAATGATCATTGTAACAAGGAAGGCTGGAAAACCATTGTGTCTGAAGAACACAACGCCCACACTTGCTATAAAGAATAGTAGCACATTTGTGTTTTTATGTAGCCATTTTCCTTCCGTACTAACAATATTAAACAGCAAAATGGTTAAGAACATGATTGCTGTGCTAAATAAAATATCTTTCCATAGTGTTACAGAATAAACACCATTAATTGGCATACATGCAAAACCTACGATCGCTAAGTAAACAATCCATTTATTCGCACCTTGTTTTCTAAACCGATAAGCGCCATAAGCAAATACAAGTGACATGATTAAGATTTGCGCAATACCAACTACAGCTGGCGAATCCCAAATCTTTGTAAGTAATAATAAAAACCATGTGTGTACAACAGGATGCCAATCATTAAATTCAAGTATATGGATTTGTATCCATTGGAATAAAGAATCCACTGTCATAATCCCTGGGAAAAGACCGGCTAAATATAAAGAAAAAACAGCCATACTCGGTACTGCATACCAAAGAATATGAACTTTACTAACTTCCTTCTTATCGTTACGTAATCGGAAAAGAAACCGAACAATTACCAATATGAGTGCAAACAACACAATATATGTTGATACGTACACATAGATTTTCGTAAAAGTACTGTTATCTTGTAAATAATACTGTTCACCCTTTAAACTGAGTAATAAACATAAGGTATACAACACAAGAAAAGTAAAAGAAAATCTTTGATTTCTACGCTTTAGTTGGTAGTATGGTTCAAATGTCTTTCGACTAAAAGTAATAAAAAATAAAACGCTAATTGCAATTAAACTAATAATTAAATGAGTAGTCGATACATCGCGAATCGGATAGAAAAAGAAAATAAATCCGATTCCAAAAAACACAGCAAGTGATAGAATAATAGCTATTCTTACTAGACTAACATTTGCTTGTTTCACGCTCAGTTCCTCCTATTCTTTCATAAACACGGTGCAATTCCATTTCATACTGTTTTCTATTATTAGAAACAACCGTGTCTAGAATTAAACCACAAGAGAAGCTTAGCATGGATAAAACCACGAACCCAACAGCAAGAATTGCAGAAGGAACTTTTGCTACATACTGGGATGTGAAAAATTCAATAATTACAGGAACCCCTACAATAAGCCCTAATAATAAAAATACACTAGACCATACAGAAAAGAATGCAAATGGTTTATAGTCTTTAAACAATGTAAAGATTGTTTTTAATACTTTCATACCATCAGAAAATGTATTTAATTTCGATTCACTACCCTCTGGTCTATCACGATAATCAATTGGGATCTCTTTCAGTTTCATTCTTTTATCTAAAGAATGAATACTCAGCTCCGTTTCAATTTCAAACCCTGGGCTCATAACTGGGAATGATTTAACAAAGAACTTATTAAATCCTCTATATCCCGTCATAATATCTTCAATATCACTTTTATATAACTTATTAATTAAGCCTTTTACAAGATTATTACCAAGGTTATGAAATGCTCTTTTATTTTCATTTCCGTAGGTTCCATTTGACAAACGATCTCCAATAACCATATCTGCCTCATTATTTATCAACGGTTCTAAAATTGAATGTACAAATTCAGCCGGATACGTATCATCACCATCAACCATAATATAATAATCAGCTTCAATGTCCATAAACATGGAACGGACAACATTCCCTTTTCCTTGTCGGAATTCTTTTCTCACAATAGCCCCATGCGATAATGCCACCTCTGATGTACGATCAGATGAATTATTGTCATAAACATAAATTTTCGCAGTTGGTAATTCTTTTTTAAAATCATCAATTACTTTACCTATTGTTATCTCTTCATTATAACAAGGTACTAAGACCGCTATATCCACTTACTACTCCTCCTTTAATTATACGAACAACCTTCCAAATATCACTTTGTATAAAATTACCTTAGTAATATTTACCAAACAATTCTATCATAAATTAAAGAAAATATTAAATCCCTTTAATTAATTTAAAAATCCGTGTCTTTTGATGAAAAGACACGGATTTTCACTAAAATTACTTTAAATTTCTACATACTCTACCGTTTAAAACACTTTTATATGATAATATCCCGCTAACCTCAACCGAAAATCTTTCAACTTAGCATATGACTTCAAATTTGCCAACATCCCCTGAATCACCGGGATTCTTGGATTTAGTAGTCTCATTTCAGCTTCCAAAACATCCAGTGTAACTAACAACTCATCGTTTTCTAATTGATCTGCTAATGTACGTTTGAACGTAACAATTTCCTGTAAAAAATGCTCTTTTGCCTGCTCTTTAATAAGCTCTGAACTACAAAAGAATTGTCTTAGCTTTTCTTCATGTAAAACAGGCATATCCTTAGATTGTACAAGACCTGCTACAATATTATCCATTCTCTTTACAATAAATGATGAAACATGAAATAGATCTATTTCAGCTGCATTTAAAATAATCAACTCTAAATAACCCCTGCATATCCCTTCTACCATAATAACAAGATCTAAAAGGTATGGAATAACCTGTTCACCATAAATTGATAATAAACTATTTCGATAAAATGCATGTGACTCGAGCTTCATTCTCATCATAAATGCTTCTACTTCTTTATTAAACGGAATAGCACTTTCCCTTGCATGCATAATAATAAATTCCTTATGCTCTTGTACATCACTAAACTGACAATACAATTGTTTTTCAAACTTCTCACGTGGAACTAATGATTCTTTATCAAGATCCATCATCTTTTTATGGATTTTGTCATAATAATATCGGAGTGTCGCTAATAACAATTCATCTTTCGACTTGAAATATAAATAAAAAGCCCCTTTGGATATGCCGCATGCTGTTACAATCTCTTGAACTGACGTTGCATTCACGCCCTTAGTTGCAAATAACTTCATTGCCATTTCTATAATTAAACGTTCTTTTTCTTTCATGGTTTCTCTCCTAATTCAATCTCGCATCATAAGATTTTAACTGCCTTTTATTATATCATCCTTTTCCATTGACGACTGACCACTCAGTCAGTTATATTATGTATTAGACTGACCAGTTGGTCAATACATGTTAAAAAAGGGAGCGCAAACATGAACAAAATTATTAACTTTTCGTTAAAAAACAAGTTCGCAGTTTGGCTATTAACCATTATCGTTACCGTGGCAGGAATTTATTCTGGGCTTAATATGAAGCTAGAAACAATCCCTGACATTACAACACCTGTTGTAACAGTAACAACGGTTTATCCTGGTGCTACACCAGCGGAAGTAGCTGATAAGGTATCTAAACCGATGGAACAGCAACTGCAGAATTTAAGCGGAGTCAATGTTGTCAGTTCTTCCTCTTATCAAAATGCCTCTTCTATTCAAGTAGAATATGACTTTGAGAAGAATATGGAGAAAGCTGAAACTGAAATTAAAGAAGCACTCGCAAATGTAAAATTACCAGAAGGCGTGCAAGATCCAAAAGTTTCTCGAGTAAACTTCAATGCCTTTCCTGTTATTTCATTAAGCGTAGCAAGTAAAGATGAATCTTTAGCTGCCTTAACTGAAAAAGTTGAAAAAAATATTGTCCCAGGACTAAAAGGACTTGATGGTGTTGCATCTGTTCAAATTTCGGGACAACAAGTAAATGAAGTACAACTTGTCTTCAAAAAGGATAAGATGAAAGAATTAGGTTTAAGTGAAGATACCGTTAAAAATCTCATTAAAGGTTCTGACGTATCTTTACCACTTGGACTTTATACTTTTAAAGATACGGAAAAATCAGTTGTTGTAGATGGTAATATCACAACACTCAAAGCTTTAAAAGAAATGAAGATTCCTGCTGTTCCTTCAGCAGCAAGTGATCAAGGTAATCCAGGAGCAGGGGCTCAAGCACCGCAGATGAATCCAGCTGCAGCTAACGGTATCCCTACTGTTACATTAGAAGAAATTGCTGATATAAAAGAAATTGGAAAAGCTGAATCCATCTCTCGTACAAATGGAAAAGAAGCAATCGGCATTCAAATTGTCAAAGCTGCCGATGCGAATACAGTTGACGTTGTAAATGCGGTCAAAGATAAAGTAAAAGACTTTGAGAAGAAATATAAAGACTTAGAAATCATCTCAACATTTGACCAAGGTGCACCAATTGAAAAATCAGTTGAGACAATGCTAAGCAAAGCCATCTTTGGTGCAATCTTTGCCATTGTCATTATTATGTTGTTCTTACGCAATATCCGAACAACATTGATTTCTGTCGTTTCTATACCACTTTCTTTATTAATCGCCGTTTTAGTACTAAAACAGATGGATATTACGCTTAATATGATGACACTTGGAGCCATGACCGTTGCCATTGGGCGCGTTGTCGATGATTCGATCGTTGTTATTGAAAATATTTACCGACGTATGTCCTTATCAGACGAAAAATTAAAAGGTAGAGACTTAATTCGTGAAGCGACAAAAGAGATGTTTGTTCCAATTATGTCCTCTACAATTGTAACAATTGCGGTCTTTTTACCTCTTGGACTTGTAAAAGGTATGATTGGTGAAATGTTCTTACCGTTTGCTTTAACAATCGTCTTTGCTTTATTAGCTTCATTACTTGTAGCAGTTACAATTGTACCGATGCTAGCACACTCTTTATTCAAAAAGGAAAGTATGAGAGAAAAGCAAGTACATCATGAAGAAAAACCAAGTAGGTTAGCAAATGGCTATAAAAAAGTGCTTGAATGGGCACTAAATCATAAAATCATTACATCTAGCATCGCTATTCTTTTATTAGTAGGTAGCCTTGCACTTGTACCAATTATCGGTGTAAGTTTCTTACCATCCGAAGAAGAGAAAATGATTATTGCAACATATAACCCTGAACCAGGACAAACATTGGAAGACGTTGAAAAAATAACAACAAAAGCTGAAAAACACTTCCAAGATAAAAAGGATGTAAAAACAATTCAGTTCTCATTAGGTGGAGAAAACCCAATGAGCCCAGGGCAAACAAATCAAGCTATGTTCTTCGTTCAGTATGATAATGACACGAAAAACTTTGAAAAAGAGAAAGAAAAAGTAATTAAAGACTTGCAAAAGATGACAGGAAAAGGTGAATGGAAGAGCCAAGACTTCGGGGCTAGTGGCGGTAGCAATGAAATTAAGCTATACGTATACGGAGATAGCTCAGAAGACATTAAACCTGTCGTTAAAGATATTCAAAATATCATGAAAAAGAATAAAGACCTAAAAGATACCGACTCTAGTATTGCAAAAACATACGCAGAATACACATTAGTGGCAGATCAAGAAAAACTAAGTAAAATGGGTCTAACTGCTGCGCAGATTGGAATGGGACTTTCTAATCAACATGATCGCCCTGTTCTTACAACCATAAAAAAAGATGGTAAAGATATTAACGTATATGTAGAAGCTGAAAAACAAAATTATGAAACTATCGATGATTTAACAAATCGTAAAATTACAACACCACTTGGTAACGAGGTAGCTGTTAAAGATGTTATGACTGTAAAAGAAGGTGAAACTTCTAATACAGTAACCCATCGTGATGGCCGCGTTTATGCAGAAGTAAGTGCAAAATTAACATCCGATGATGTTTCCAAAGCATCTGCTGCTGTTCAGAAAGAAGTAGATAAAATGGATCTTCCTTCTGGTGTAGATGTGTCTATGGGCGGTGTAACAAAAGATATTCAAGAATCATTCCAGCAACTCGGCTTAGCGATGTTGGCTGCGATTGCCATTGTATACTTCGTTCTTGTCGTTACATTCGGCGGTGCCCTTGCACCATTCGCGATTTTATTCTCGCTACCATTTACAATCATTGGTGCTCTTGTTGCCCTATTGATTTCTGGTGAGACATTAAGTGTATCAGCAATGATTGGTGCCCTTATGTTAATCGGTATCGTTGTAACGAATGCGATTGTTCTCATCGACCGTGTTATTCATAAAGAGAATGAAGGTCTATCAACACGCGAAGCATTATTAGAAGCTGGCGCAACACGCTTACGTCCAATCCTAATGACAGCAATTGCAACAATTGGCGCTCTTATCCCACTTGCACTAGGATTTGAAGGCAGTGGATTAATTTCTAAAGGCCTTGGAGTAACGGTAATTGGTGGATTAACAAGTTCTACATTATTAACACTTCTTATCGTTCCAATTGTGTATGAAGTGCTTAGTAAATTTAAAAAGAAAAAGAAAATAGTAAAATAAAAAATAACCTCGCGTGCAGCGAGGTTATTTTTTATTTCCAAACAGAATGAGAAAATCCCCATAACCCTCTTTCTCTAGTTCCTCTTTCGGAATAAAGCGAAGTGCCGCTGAATTAATGCAATAACGGAGGCCATTGGGCCCTGGTCCATCGGGAAATACATGACCAAGATGGGAATCTCCTTCTTTACTTCTTACTTCCGTACGCGTCATATTGTGACTAACATCCATTTTCTCTTTTACACTAGCTGACATAACTGGCTTTGTAAAACTTGGCCACCCACATCCACTATCAAATTTATCTAAAGAGGTAAATAGTGGTTCACCAGAAACAATATCCACATAAATACCTTCCTCTTTATGATTCCAATATTCATTTTGAAACGGTGGCTCCGTCCCATTTTCTTGTGTTACATAAAATTGCATATCTGTTAATCGCTCTTTTAAGTGTGCATTATCTTTCGGCCAATGTTGTTTAATAAAGGCATCTCGCCCTGATCCTTGGCGATATAATTCATACCGAAAAGCATTTTTCTTATGGTATCCTTGATGATATTCTTCAGCTGGATAGAAAGTAGCTGAAGGGAGAATTTTTGTAGCAATTGGCTTCGAAAAACGACCGCTCTCAGCAAGTTTTATTTTTGAAGCTTCTGCTTGTGCACGTTGTTCTTCACTATGATAAAAAATTACGGTTTCATAAGATTGTCCACGATCATGAAATTGGCCGCCGACGTCTGTTGGATCAATCTGTCTCCAATAAATATCCAATAATTTTTCATACGGCATTTTATTTGCATCGAATGTAATTTGTACCGCTTCATAATGCCCTGTTGTTTCAGAACATACTTCTTTATATGTTGGGTTCTCTTTATGCCCACCCGTATAACCTGAAACAACCTTAATTATGCCTTCCATCTCTTCAAATGGTGAAACCATACACCAAAAACAGCCTCCAGCAAATGTAGCAAGCTCTACTTTTTCATTTATAGTCAATTCGCATCACCTCACTATTTATTCTTCCTACAGTATGGCATATAAAGATAGACAATATGAAAGAAAAAGCATCGGACGCCGATGCTTTTTCTTTTACTTTATTTTTCAGCAAGATCTTTTTCTTTCTCATCACTCGTCACATCTAACACATCTAATAAAAACATAAAGACTGGAATACCGATAATAAGTCCCCATACACCTAAAAAGTGTTCTGAGAAAATTAACACCATAAATGTATAAAAAATCGGTAAATTTGTTTTTTGTGACATGAATTTTGGATTTAAGACATAACTTTCAAGCGCATGAATAACGGTAACAATAATTAAAATGTAGATTACATACGTAATGCTACCAATATTATAAGCAATCATACAAAGCGGAACAAGCGAAATAATGACACCAGCCACTGGAATTAAACCAAGTAAGAAAATCATTAACGCTAAACCGAGTAATTGCGGAAATCCTAAAATCCATAGTGCAATCACTGACAGAATACAATTGACAATCGCAATTAGGAACTGCGCTTCAATTACTTTCCCAAACGAACGAGCAAATTTCTTTCCGAAATATTCAATTTCATTATAAAAAACAGCAAGTCTGCTCTCTTTGAATTTTGCAGTAAAGGCAACAATACGAGCCTTCTCTAGTAAGAAGAATAAACTTAAAATGAGAGAAAGTAAAAATTGCAGGCCAAATTTTCCGACATTGGCAATAGATTTATAAAGAATATCTACACCTTGCCCCACATATTTAGAAAGTTCCATATGGTTAATTGCATTAATTGAAGCCTTGATAATTTCATTATCTGGTGGATTTTTAAGAAACACGTTAAACTGATAGATCAATTGTGAGATTTGCACCGTCAATACTGGTAGATATTTAAATAATGTAATGAAAATTCCACCAACTAACATTACATATAAAAATGCTATAATAATTTTCCGATTAATCGGCATAAAATGACTCAATTTTCGAGAAATAAACTTTTGGAATCGATCCATTAAATACGTAAGAATAAACGTAATTAAAATTAAATTAAACATACTTTTTAGCCCATATAGCATAAGGGCAAGTAAAAGTAGTACAAGTAATCTTTGGAATCCTTTGCTTTGAAACAGGTTTTTCATTTGCATAATCGACGAGTGATCTCTCCTGTCCTATAAATCATGTTACTTTCTATTTTACAATACAATGGTCCTTTTCAGAACGCATTATGCAAAGTATTAATGAAGATTTAAGAAAAATCTTATTTTCTTTCATATAAAATAGGTCTTACGACTACTGTAACACAAAAAGCAAGCTATCAGTAGAAATCTGTTCTACGAATAGCTTGCCTTTATTTTTCACAAATATATCCTGCTACGCGATGAATGGCATAAACATTGGAATAACAACAACTGTTACAACCCCAACTACTGTTACAGCAATACTTGCCATCGCTGCCTCTACTTCACCCATTTCAATCCCAACTGCAACGCCAAGTGCATGTCCTGCTGTTCCTAGCGCTAAGCCCTTTGCAATCGGATTTTTCACTCTAAATGTTTTTAAGAATAAAGCACCAAGTGCATACACAATAACCGCATTAAAGATAACTGCAAAAGATGTAATTGCTGGAATACCGCCGATGCTTTCAGATAGTGGTAATGCAATTGCTGTTGTTGCTGCTTGTGGTAACATAGAGTTCATTACAGATGTATCTAAGCCAATTGCTTTTGCGACAATGAACACGACAACCACTGAACAAACAGACCCAACAACGATAGCAGATAAAATTTGCCACCAATATTTTTTCAACTTATCAACTTGTTTATATAACGGAATTGCAAAGGCAATTGTTGCTGGCTCTAAGAAGAAACTAATCATTTTACCGCCAGTATTATATTCTTCAAATGTAAAGTTACCAACCTTCAAAAAGACAATTCCAAGTACCATTGCTACAAACAGTGGTGTGAATAAGAAAAATCCTTTTGAATGTTTAAATAAGAATGTTCCGATCCCGTATGCGATTAATGAAACGACGATTCCGAAATATGGAGTCATTGTGCTTGCCATGTTCATTACCTCCTAACCATGTATGGTCTAATATATTACGCAACTTTTCCGTGTTTGCGTCCTTTATTTACAACATCTAATTGTTTTGTATCTGTTGTTTCTTTTTCGTCTTTGCCTAGAATAAATTGTGCAAATAAACCTGTTACTGCTAATAAGATGATTGTTGCAACAACGATAACAGTTATGATTTGTACAAAGTACTGCCCCATTACGCCAAGAGAGTTAATAACGGAAATACCAGATGGTACGAATAAAAATCCGATAATACCTGTTAATGCTGTTCCAAGTGATTCAACCTGTTCCAATTTGATAACCTTTAAACATAATAGACTAAACAAAATGACTAATCCGATTACTGATGAAGGCATTGGAATTGGTAAATGCGTTGCAATAATATGAGAAACAAACATAATAGCTGAAAAAACAAATGCTTGTGATAAGAAACTGTATACTTTTTTTGTACTCATTTTGGCCACCTCTTTCGATTTGGTACCTTTATTGTATATGATGTAAACGATTAAGTAAGCGTTTACATATCGGAACGTCAAATATACGGAATCAGTTACAAAAATAACAGGATGAAATGCAAAAGCTGCTTCTTAAATACGAAGCAGCTTTTTAAGTTCTTTTGCATATGTACGACTTACAGGTACCTTAGACCCATCTTTCATAATTAAATTATAAGTAGAGTTAAACCAAGGTTGTATTTCTGAAATATGGTTGATATTCGCAATAAAACTGCGATGAACACGCATAAAGTTTGTTTGTGGTAATTTTTTTTCTAAAATAACAAGTGTATCATGGGTTACATATGTTTCCAGGGTTGTCTTTACAGTTACCTTCCCGTCCACAAGCCCTACATAAACAATATCTTCAATATTCACAAGTACAATGGACTCTTCTATTGGCAGTGCAAGCTTATGCATCTCTGCTGTAACATCTGGAACTTTCACATCCTGCTTTTTCTCTGTTTCACTTTGCTTGCGCTTCTTATATTTTTTCAGTGTCTGTGCAATCCGCTCTTCATCAAACGGCTTTAAAATATAATCTAATGCATCCACCTCAAATGCTTGCAGCGCATATTGATCGTACGCTGTTGCAAAAACAATGGCTGGCGGATTCTTCATTTTCTTTAATATATTCGCAATCTCAAACCCATTATCATCTGAAAGCTGAATATCTAAAAAAACAAGATCTGGCTTGTTCCCCATTAACTTTTCTAATGCATCTTCCACACAATCAGCTTCATCAATTACGTCAACTTCTTTTGTACGCTGTAATAAATATTTCAATTCATCCCGTGCTAACATTTCATCATCAACTACTAATACCTTTAACACCGCTTTCTTCCTCCCCTATGTTTTGGATGGGTATTACAAATGAAATCTCTGTCCCTATTTCTACTTCACTCTTGATATGAAGGGTTGTTTCTTTCCCAAACAATCCTATTAACCGTTGATTAATATTATATAAAGCTGTGCCAGTCCCTTTTTTTGATGGCACAACTGCTTTTCCTAATTGTTCTAGACGCTCTTCTTCAATTCCCTGACCATTATCTTTCACTTTAAAATGAATCATATCTCCCTTAGCGTGTGCATAAACTTCTACCTGGCAAATCGGTTGTTTTTTGGGAAAAGCATGGCGAAGTGCATTTTCTACTAACAATTGCAGTACAAATGGTGGAAGTAAAATCGTCTTTAATCCTTCCCCAATATATGTTTTCACCTCATATTTATTTGGAAATCTCGCTTGCTCTAATGATAAATATGCATGTACATGATTTAATTCTTGTTCTAATGGAATAAGTAACTGACGTGCTCCCTGTAAATTACAACGAAAATAAACGCTAAGTTGTAATAAAAGCTTTCTTGCCTTTTCTACATCTGTACGACATAAAGCTGAAACCGTATTAATTGCATTAAATAGAAAATGTGGGTTAATTTGTGCTTGTAATGCCTTTATTTCTGCATCTTGAAGCAGTTTACTTTGCAATTCTGCTTCTCCTAATTCAAGTTGTGTCGAAAAAATCTTCGCTAATCCTTCTGCTAATTCTTCTTCTACACGACTTAATCGATTTGGATTTTTAAAATAAAGCTTTAATGTCCCAATTGTATTCCCATGTGATGTTAGCGGAATTACTACCGCTGCTTGCAATGGACATCCTTCATGTTGACAATTAATCACCTCTCGTGATTTCGCTTTCATTATTTTCCCTGTTTTTAATACTTCTTTTGATAATCCTGTAATTAAACTATGGGACGGAATATGGTGATCAGATGCTAATCCAACATGTGCTAATATTTTTTCTGTATCTGTTAAAGATACTGCATCTGTCCCTGTAAAACGATGAATAATTTGTGCCACATGCTTACAAGATTCCTCCGTTAAACCTTGGCGAAAGTAAGGTAATGTTTTATCAGCAATCCGAAGCACTTTATGAGTTTGTAAAGCCTTTGCGTTTTCTTCTTGGCGCATAATAGCTTGTACCATAGACAGTAAAATAAAACTACCAAAACTGTTCACGAGAATCATCGGGATTGCGATCGTTTTCACAACGTTTATCCCATCTTCTACAATAAACAGAATCATCACCATTTCTAAAGATACAATAAAAACACTTAAAATAGCAGAAAACTTAGGTGTAATTACACGATTATGCTTTTGAAAAATACGGCCAATATAACCAGTAATAATCCCTGCTAAAATAGACGAAATCGCACAGCTAAGCGCTGTCGTCCCCCCAAGCATATAACGATGAATACCAGCAATAAATCCAACGCCAATCCCAATAATCGGTCCACCTAATAAACCACTAATTCCAACCCCCATAATACGTGTATTGGCAATCGTACTCGATGAAGAGACACCTTGCAGCCAATTTTCATTCATAATTGTATTCCCTGCAATTTCAATCCCTGTGTAATTGCTTACAATTGTAAATAACGAAAAAATACAAATAAGCATAAGCTTATCTTTATATCCATCCTGTTTATGAAGGAGACGTCTGAATGTTTTAATATGAGAAAGTAAAAAACCTAATATAACAATTAACCCAACACGTTCAATCATCATAAGCACTAAATCTAGCATCTGTGATTCATCCTTTATTTGTTTAGTTAGTTTTATTATCGGGAAATAATGGAGCAAGAGTCAAGGATGAATAAATCAACGAAAGTAAAATTATATAAAAATAGGATGTTTTCTTTATTATGAAAACATCCCTTTATCAACTTTGTGGCTCTACTGTTTCTCCAATTGCTTCAATTACTGCTCCAATTGCTTGTACCCAGTTTCCAATAAGCCCAAGTAATTGTTCATCTACTTCTTTCTTTTCCCCCTCTTTCTTATTAGCAGCTTCCTGATCATCAGCATTTTCTTTTTCCATCCGCTCTTCCTTTAAAACATTATATATACCTTGAAACGCTTGTAATCCAGCTCCGAGTGTTTGTATAGAGTTTCCTATTACCTCTAACCATTGAATATTCGGAATGTCTCGCAGTTCATCAACAACTTCTAAAAAAGCCCCTAAAGCTTGCAAACTATTGCCCGTAATGATTAAATAATCATTTTCTTTTTGTTCTTTCTCCATATTCAAAATCGTCCCAATAATATCAGAAATATTCCCTAAGGCTTGCACTTCAGCACCCGTTTTCTCGAGTGATTTTCCTTGCTCCCTCATCGGCTTTATATTATTTTCTTTTTGCTCTTTTGCATCATCTGATTGTTTATTTTCTTTTTCCTGAACGGATTCATCTAACTGTCCGGTTGTTTCCTTTTCACCTTCTTCGTTGTTTATTGAATGTTCTGGCGCCACCGCTTGTAATACATTCCCAAGAGCTTGCAATGACTCCCCAACAATAACAAGCGGATCCTCTACATTTTCTTCTCCTATAAACGCTCTTGTATTTCCAATGGCTGATATAATATTTCCACCCGCTTGAAACCACGCTCCCGTAACTTCGAAACCTCTTGGATTCATGATTCTTCATCCACCCTAAATAAATCTCCTTATAATTTATTACAATATTCGAAAGCCTTGCCCATTGTTTATATACAATTAAAACAAATCCCATTTTACCTCTTTATTCATATAAATACGTATACCCTTTTACAGGAACACGTATGCTTTTTTGGCCTTCTTACAATACTAGGTGAGAAGACCTTTTATTATTCTTCCATAGCGAATGTATAACAAATGAGGAGGAGTAATGAAGTACAACAAAGAGCAGAAGAACCGAAGGGAAAGTACTAGACTAGACTTAATCAAAGAAAAAAGCATTGAAATCTCTTATTTCAATGCTTTTATTTTTATTTATGAAAGAAATTTGGAGTCAAAATGTTATTCGGATAAGGTTTATGATAAATATGTGTTGTAGCTGGTGATAACGGCGGAATAAGCCATACCCAATTTCCTGTCACAACGCGTCCACAAGCTGCTTCTTGCTTTTCAAATTGCCCAAACTGCTGCGCAGCTGTATGGTGATCTACAATACTTACTCCTTGTTTTTTGAAAGAATGCAAAACAGCTACATTTAATTCAACTAACGCCTTATCTTTCCATAATGTACTGTTTCTCGAAGTATCCAAGTTCATCATTTCCGCAACAGCTGGAAGTAAATTATAACGATCATAATCTGCCAAATTACGAGCTCCAATTTCTGTTCCCATATACCAACCATTAAAAGGAGCAGCTGTATAAGAAATACCACCAATTTCTAGACGCATATCTGAAATTATTGGTACTCCATACCACTTTACTCCTAGGTCGGACAATGGATATTCTGGGTGCTCAATCTCAACCTCTTTTACCTCTTCTTTAGGAATTTCCCTATATACAGGTTCTCGTCCATCAACGGAAAATACGAGTGGCAACACATCAAAGTTCGTACCTTCTCCATTCCAACCAAGCCCCTGACAAAACGCTGTAAATGGAACTGAATGAGAATCACCAATCACTCCCATTTCTGTTTCATATCCCGCATAACGAATTAACTGATGGTTATAAATTCGAATGTTGTTTTGTTCACCGTTATACTGCTTAAAAATCGTAATTGTCGGTTTAATTTTCCCGTTATTTGTTGCATATCGAATATGATGAATAAGCGCATTATATACACCTTCCTCATCATTTACTTCACGAGCATCTAATATATGCATTTTATTCCAAAATAATCTTCCGATACATCGATTACTATTTCTCCATGCCATCCGTGCACCATGAACAAGTTCATCAAAAATATGTTCATACGTTCCTGTCCGCTCTATTTCTAACATAATTTGATTGAGACGTTCTTCGATTTGCTGTTCTCTACCAAGCTCTTGATAGCAAGTTGTAATAAACTTCCTTGCCTCATCTATTAATTCTTTCATTTTATCCATAAACAATCTCCTTCTGCTTCAACAAGACACTATTACTTTACAGTATAAGCAAAAAGGAGTGTAGTAACAAACCAAATAGGATGGTCTATCTTCTTCATTACAACTTATATTTTCAGAAAATTAATAGAATTATATGTTTTATTGTTGACTTATAAAAAAAACAGGTGTATTTTTGAGTTGGGTAAATTATCTTTACCTTGCGCAACTTTTTTAATTAAAAAAGGAGGTGAATCATATGGCTTCATTTCATTTGCCTGAACTTTCATATGACTATGATGAACTAGAGCCGTACGAGAAAAAGTCCCATTGCTTGTAATTGATGTATGGGAACATGCTTATTATTTGAAGTATCAGAACCGTCGCCCAGAATTTGTTACAAATTGGTGGAATACTATTAACTGGGATCAAGTAAATGAAAATTATTTAAAAGCAATTAAATCACAAAAACATTAGTTATGCGTATAAGGTACATTTGGTAATGTAAAAGTAGTATCATCGAAATCCTCCAGAATCCCCCGGATTGCCACCGGGGGATTTATACATAACCATTAAATTACTTCAATATAATGTTTCAATATATTATTCACATCAGTCTCTAACTTCCTAAACTGAAATCCTAACTCTTTTGCTCTCGTATTATTTATTGTACAATTTGTCATCCCATTATACGGGGCTGTGTTCTCTCCTTTTGATTCCATACGAGCTTTCATTCCTGTATTCTCTTCTACAAAATGAATAACTTCTCGCATAGAGATCACACCATTACTACATGCATTGATTGGACCGCTTACATCTATCGTACTAAGCCAAGCTAGAAATTCTCCCGCTTCTTTTTCATGTATAAAGGACATTTCTCCATCTATATCTTCTACTACAAAGGGCTTTTCTCTTACAATATTCTCAACATAGAACTGCAATCTCTTTGTATAATCATTTTCACCAATGACAACTGGGAAACGCACTGCAATTACAGGGAATGTTGCATGTTTAAACAAAACGGCCTCTGCTAATCGTTTTCCTTCGCTATAAGAAAAATCATGTCTGTCTCCATAAACAATCGGATACTGATACGGATTGAAATCTCCTTCTTTTACAGATAATGCTGGCTCATAGACAGCCATTGAAGATATAACAATGTATTTTTTTACTTTGTTATGAAGTACATTACATATAACCTGTGCTGCATTGGAGCTATAACAAATGTTATCATATACAACGTCATAGCTTTTTCCTACTAGCACTTTCTGAAGTGCCACTTCATCTTCTCGATCTACAACGAGTCTTTTAACAGCACTACCAAATGAATCTTTCGTAAGTCCTCTCGTTGCAATTGTTACATCGTGTCCAGCTTGCATGAGACTTTCAACTAATCGTTTTCCGAAAAACCTTGTTCCGCCCAATACTAATACCTTTTTCATATTCACCATTCCCTACTTACTATAGTTTTTCATGATGACTGAATTTATGATTATTACCTTTATTAATTATATATAAAAAGCAGGGAATCTCCATACAGATTCCCTGCTCCTCAAATTAAAACAGTTATCGTATTCGATACTTAAAAATACAATAACAAAAATATAAAATTGAAAGCACTGAGACATAAATCCATGCCTGATAGGCTACCGGTGTTCCCCATACCCCCATAAAATAAAGAAGAGATGGAAGCGTGAGCGTTACCCATGATTGTACAAATGCTATTCTCCCAAGATATTGGTTTATATTCTTTTTCTGTACATTTAATACAAAGAATAAATACCAAAGAAGGGCCCACATAAACCAAGTCAGTGCATTAACGATGTCTTGAAATTGAACAAACGACACAACCATATAGAATAATGCAACAATGGCTACCCATAGACAAAACCATCCTAGCCCATTACCACTCATTCCTGTAATAAAAGTGATACCTACATATAAGTACGTCAAACCAAATAGAAAAGTAGCTGCATATGAATACACAGTCCAGTTACTTTGATCTGATATCATAATAAGATAAAACGGAATTACAATTTGTAGTACCCCTACAAATAAATTAAAAACACCTGCACTTTTTTCTTCTGCTTTTCCTAATATAACAAGGCTATTTAAAAATAGTGCTGCACCTGAAAGTAATAATCCAACATAACCCATACCTATTCGTGTGAAAAATTATTCCTTTTCACACCCTATCCTCCCCGCATCATAAAATCATACTAGTAGTATTTTTCTTCTTATTTAGAACTGAATACATAAAAATATATATCAACAACGCCTACCTGTATTTTCACAAAAATAATAAGTCAGACTTCCTACCTCTGAAATTAAAGATATAAAAAATATTAGCTACACAACTCAATGGTTAAAACGCTTTCAATTAAATGCATCAAGAGCAAATAACAAGTAGGATTCCTTGATTATAAACTTACTCTGGGATCGATACAAGTGGATGAAAATAAAAATAACCTTTTTAGCTTTTCTAAAAAGGTCATTTTTTATTTTATGCTTCTTGATAGCCATTTTTATTATTCGACTGCCATTTCCATGAATCCGCGCACATTTCTTCAAGCCCATGCTTTGCTTCCCATCCTAATTCTTTCTTTGCTTTAGAGGCATCCGCAAAACATACCGCTACATCTCCAGGACGGCGCTCTGTAATTTTATATGGAACGGCTTTTCCTGAAACTTTTTCGAAAGCTTCAACCATTTCTAATACACTATAACCAGTACCTGTACCAAGATTATACGCGTCTACTCCTGTTGTATCTAATACTTTTTCAAGAGCCTTCACGTGACCATTTGCAAGGTCAACAACATGGATATAATCACGGACACCTGTACCATCTTTTGTTGGATAGTCATTTCCAAACACACTTAATTCCTTAAGCTTCCCAACTGCTACTTGTGTTACATATGGCATTAAGTTATTTGGAATTCCATTTGGATCTTCTCCGATACGTCCACTTTCATGTGCACCAAATGGGTTGAAGTAACGAAGTAACGCAATGCTCCATTCAGAATCAGCTACAGCTACATCACGCATAATTTGTTCGATCATCAATTTTGTTTGACCGTACGGATTTGTTGCACTTAAAGGAAATTCTTCCGTAATTGGTGATGTTTCAGGAATACCATACACTGTTGCAGATGAACTGAAGATCATTTTCTTCACATTGTGCTTCTGCATCACATCACATAACACTAATGTACTTGTAATATTGTTATGATAATAAGTAAGCGGAATTGCTACTGATTCCCCCACTGCTTTTAAACCAGCAAAATGAATTACCGCTTCAATTATATTTTCTTCAAAAATCGTATCAATTGCCTCATGATTTAAAAGGTCTTCTTTATAAAATTTGAATTGCTTTCCTGTTATTTCTTTTACTCGATTTAACGATTCTAATGAGCTATTAGAAAGGTTATCAACTACTATGATTTCATAACCATTATTTAATAATTCCACGCATGTATGACTACCAATATATCCTGCTCCACCTGTTACAAGTATCGCCATAGTTATAGTCCTCCATATTTTATTTCATTCATTATAAACTTTTAAAATTATACCACATATTTGCTACTATATGTTTATTCATCATATACTTCATTTTACATTTCATCCCATATATAAATGTTAAAATAGTCGCTTTATCCCGCATGAACGGGCATCTCCATCTCAAGATTCAGAGAGAAGCGAAGAAGATAAGTGGAAGATGAAGAAAACCTTCACTGAGGGAAGTTTCATTTTATCCTAAATAATGAAAAGCCACATAACTTCCGCTATGTAGCTCTGCCATATAATTTATTTACGCTAAATTACATAAAAATATATACATAAAAAGTGTGCAAGACTACCTAATAATACAAAAATATGAAAAATTTCATGATGTCCCATATATTTAAATTCTAACCATTTTGGTTTTGCACCATAAATAAATCCACCAATCGTATAAAAAATACCACCAAGTACTAAAAACAAAATACCCTCCATACTTAGATTTTCTGATAGTGGTGCAAAGAATAAAACAATTAGCCATCCCATCATAAGATAAATTGCTGTTGATAGCCATCTCGGACAGTTAAACCAAAACATCTTAAAAACAATGCCACATATAGCTGTTGCATAAACTAGCACAAACAATAGCAAACCATTTGCAGCCTGTAATGTAATTAAGCAAAAAGGTGCATATGTGCCTGCAATTAAGAGAAAAATCATGGAATGATCCAGTTTTCTAAAGAAATAAATAACACGTTCACTTGCTACAACACTGTGATACACCGTCGAAGCCGCATAAAGGATCATCATCCCTACTCCAAATAAGATAACCGCTGAAATTGTAGAAACAGATGGCATTTTGACAGAAACCTTCACCAACATAGCTAAAAGTGCAACAAATGATAAAATAGCGCCTCCTAGATGGGTAAACGCATTAACTGGTTCTCTTACATAAGCATTCACATTAACAACTCCTTATATAATTACATGTAGTTTTGATAACTACATGTAATTATATACACAATTCATCTAGCGGTCAACATTTACAATTCATTTGTTTCGTAATACCATATTTAAAGATAAAGTGTACATTATTCTTACAAAGGTGAGGGTTTATATGGAAAACATAAAGAACTTACTCGAAACATTACATTTAGAAAAAAATATTAAGCTTGAAGATATCCCTAATGTGGATTTATACGTAGATCAAGTTGTTCAACTATTTGAAAATAACTACGGCGATACAACACGAACAGAAGATGAAAAAGTACTTACAAAAACAATGATCAATAACTACGCAAAAGGAAAATTATTCATCCCTATAAAGAATAAGAAATACTCAAAAGAGCATATGATTTTAATTAGTTTAATTTATCAATTAAAAGGTGCTCTCTCCATTAATGATATTAAAAGTTCTTTGGCAAATCTCAATGAGAGACTAATAAACGAGGATACTTTTGAATTGGACAGCCTCTACAAAGATTATCTTGAACTTACAGAAACCAATGTTGAGAACTTTAAAAAGGATGTAGATCATCGGGTAGCTGAGGTAAAAGCTGCTGCTTCATTTGAGGATAAAGAGTTAGAAAAATTCTTATTGCTAACTTCATTTGTAACAATGAGCAATATGTATAGACGTTTAGCAGAGAAATTAGTTGATGATTTGAAAGAATCTTAACCATGAAGAAAAGCCACCTTTCTAGGTGGCTTTTACTTATTTTTGTTTTTCATCACTTTCTAACGCCCTCATTAATTTCACCAAATGAATGTGTATTGGTTTACGTACGCCTATTTTACGGATAATACCATCTTTAGTTAAATCATTTAATAAACCTGTTACCGTTTCGCGAATACTTCCCATCATATTTGCCAATTCTTGATGTGTAATAGAAATTTCAAGTTGTCTCCAATCTTCAGCAGATTCTACTTCTACTCCAAATTTCTCCGATAATTTATATAATAAAAAGAGCAATCGTTTTCTGGCACTGCCATACGCCATATGTTCTAAAAGCTCTTCCATTTCCTTCAGACGATTGGATATTACTTCTATAAACTTTAAAGCGATATCTGGCCTGTCGCGTATGATTTTTTCAAATTGTACTTTATCCATTTTACAGATATGCGAATCTTCCCATGTTTCTGCGTATACACCTTCAGATCCCATTGTAAATACTCCCACTGCGCCAAATACATGCCCCATACCTAATATATCGATCGTAAGCTCTTTTCCATCTTCAGATAATTTATATAAGCGAACTTTACCTGATTTAATCAAATATAAAAATTTTTGTTCCATATGTGGAGATGTAATAATCGTTCCCCTTTTCATCACATCAATCGGGGTATCCGGCTCAATATTCTGTAATTCTTCTAGTTCTAATTCATGAAATAACTGTATCCTTGATAAATATTTTATTTTATCCATGAAATTCCTCCCCTTGTAGTCTAGACTACATATTTTCCGGATGAAGCATACTACACTCTTATGTAAGAATCATTTATTCTATTATCTTATCAAGGAGGACATCGTATGGATATTGTTATTATTATCATTCAGATTGTTTTAGCATGTATGTTTTTATTATCATTCTCCCTAAAAGTTTCACGTGCAAAATCAATGGTTCATCATTGGCATGAGTACCGTTATCCTAAGTGGTTGATGAATGTTATTGCCTTATTAGAGCTAACTAGTGCTATTGGGGTAATTATAGGGTTTTGGCATCTAAACTTCTTAAAATATTCGGCTATTCTTATTGTTTTTCTTATGTTAGGGGCATTACATGCTCATTTCTTTCGCGCAAAACATAAAGCAGTTATGACACTTAATGCGTTTCTTATGCTTATTCTTTCTGTTGTCGTTCTATTGTTTTCACAGAATATGTAAGTAAAATCCCCAAAATAAAAGGAAAAAGTACAGCTTACACCAAAAGAATGTACTTTTTCCTTTTTAATGGTCTCTTTTCGAATTAATCTCCTTATCAAAATACTTAGCTATACTATCCCTATCTGAGCTATTAATAACCATATTAATTCTTCCTTGCAAATATCCATAAAACATCCAATTTGAACATTCTCTTAACTGATTATACTTATCCCTTTTTGCTTTAAAACATAATACCGTATGGCTCTTTTTTATTTTATAATAATATTTAAAGATATCATCATAATCAATAATATACGCCCTTTGAACTTGATAAAGTTCCTTTACTTCATAGATCATAACTTTATGTCTTGTTCCAAAAACAACAAATCGATTTCCTACATCCATAAGCGCTAATGGCATTACAGCATAGTCTGCTGAACACATAAGCGTGCTCAAATAGTAGCCACCTGTAGCTCGTGCTTGAAATTGTAATTCGATAAATTCCTTTTTTTCTAATTCATTATTTGCTTTTTCTTCTATCTCTTTAAAATTTTCTCTAGCAATTCGTTTTCTAATATCTTTTTTCTTATTCTCTAAACTTCCAATAAGGCGCTCCCCTATTGCTTCAAATTGGAGTATTTCTTGTTTATCCCACTGCTCAAAAGCAATTTGATCGATACAATAGTTTTCACAATTCATAATACCCCTCCATTACTCTTTTTAATTTTTGCTTTCCCCTTGATAATCTTGTATACACTGCACTTGTACTCATATGTAACTCTTTTGAAATGTCTCCTATACTCTCATCCACAATATACCTTCGATAAAAGATACTATGGTCTACATCATCTAACTGATTAATCGCTTGCAAAACAAACTCTTTTTCCTCTTCTTTAAGCAATACTTTTTCTACATCTTCGTCATCTTGTAAAATCAGTTGCTCTATTGTTTGTTCAATACGCTTTCGCTTAAGTTTCCTTTTATAATCCAGTGCTTTAAACTTCGCAATAGAAATAATCCAGTTCTTAAGCTGTCCTTTTTCAATTCGAAAATTGTCTATTTTATACCACAGTATAAGAAGAACATCGTTATAGCACTCTTCAATTTCTGCTCTTTCATGATGCTCTCCTAATACACTTCCAATTACTCCATAAATCAACTTACTATATTGAAGAATCAATTGATCCAATGCTTCCGTATTTTGTTTTTTTATTTCATCTATTAATTCCCTATCATTCATATCTGCCCCTCCTTCACTTATATATACGAATATAACAAATATAATCTTACATGATTTCCTTATTTTTCAATAAAAAACGATCCACCCGTTAGAGTGGATCGTTTCTTTTACTTAATCGCCTCATGAACTTTTAACTGCTTACCTTTGATTGTCGTATTTTTCATTACTTTTAAAACAAGTGGGCCTTTCCCGTTTAATATATCAACATAAGAAACATTATCTTGTATCGTAATAATCCCTATATCATCCGCTGTGACACCTGGAATTTTGGCAATTGTACCAACGAAATCTACTGCTCGGATTTTCTTTTTCTTTCCACCATTAAAGTACAACTTCATAATATCTTTATTTAACCCTGCGCTTTTCTCTTTTTTCATAATTGGTTTAGCATATATTTTATCTTCAAAGGCTGCTGTTTTCTTTGCAACATCCTCTTTTGATGGAGCATCCATTTGTGAAATTTCAAAACCAATATATTCTTCAATTTCGGTCAAGAATCTATCTTCATACGGCGTTACAAATGTAATTGCTTTTCCGCTATTACCAGCACGTCCCGTTCTTCCTGTCCGGTGTACATAGCTTTCTTTTTCTAATGGAATATCATAATTAATAACATGGGTAATATTTTCAATATCAATTCCTCGCGCTGCTACATCTGTCGCGACTAAATAACGGAACTTCCCTCTTTTAAAGTCATTCATTACCGCAAAGCGGTCTTCTTGTACCATACCGCCATGAAGTTTATCACAAGGGTAACCAGAACGTTTTAACTGCCTAAATATATGGTCTACATTTTCTTGCGTACGACAGAAAATAATACAACTATCCGGATTTTCAACAGTTGTTATATCTTTTAAAAGTGAAAACTTCTCTTCCTCTCTCACATTCAAAAGACTATGTTCAATTTTATCTGTCGTAATTCCAGACGCCTTTATCTCAATATTGACTGGCGATTTCATATAGGTACGAGATAAATTCTCAACGTCCTCTGGTAATGTCGCAGAAAATAGCATTGTCATTCGTTTTGTAGGTAATTCATCAATGATTGCCTCTACTTGATCGATGAATCCCATATTTAACATCTCATCTGCCTCATCAATCACCAAATATTTCAGACGCTCTAAAGAAAAAGTTCCTTTTTCAATATGATCTAACACACGCCCAGGGGTTCCGACAACAATATGTGTTTTTTGCTTTAATTCTAATTTTTGTCGTGCAAACGGTGATTTTCCGTAAATGGCTGTTGCCTTAATCCGTTTAAATCTTCCTATATTCGTGATATCCTCTTTCACTTGCGCAGCAAGTTCCCTCGTTGGTGTAAGTATTAATGCTTGCGGCTTATTTTCTTCCCATTTGACCATTTCACAAAGCGGGATACCAAATGAGGCCGTTTTCCCGCTTCCAGTTTGTGATTTCACGACAAGATCTTTTTTTTCTAATGCAACTGGAATTACTTTTCCTTGCACTTCTGTTGGCTTCTCATATTTTAAACTAGTAAGTGCTCTTACAATTTCCCTACTCAATGCATATTCTTTAAAACTTTTTCCGCTCATGTACTAACCTCATTTTGTTATGTATTTTAATTTGTTTATTATTTAACTATAATCTAAATATTATATTTGTCATTTCCTACACTTCATTATACTGAAATTATTTCCCTAATCGAAAATTATGTTCATCATTTAATAAGAAAACAAAAAGCAGACTTAGAATAAAGTCCGCTTTTCTATTTCTTATGTTCTACACATATTTATACAGCTTCTTTTGTCTCCTTCAACACTTTCATATTAGCAACTGCTTCTTCATGCTTTGTTTCATCAAACTCATTCTCACTCTTTGCAACAACGATTGTAGCAATCCCATTTCCAATTAAGTTTACGATCGCTCTTCCCTCACTCATAAAACGATCAACACCAAGAAGTAATGCTAATCCTTCTAAAGGGATAACCTTTAGTGCCGCTAACGTAGAAGCTAACACGATAAATCCGCTTCCTGTTACACCAGCAGCACCTTTAGACGTTAACATAAGTACTAAAATAATCGTAATTTGCTGCCCGATTGTTAAATCGACACCAAATACTTGCGCTAAAAAGACAACTGCCATGGATAAATAAATTGATGTACCATCAAGGTTGAAAGAATAACCAGTTGGAATAACAAGTCCAACAACAGATTTTGAACAGCCATATCGCTCCATTTTATTCATCATTCTTGGAAGTACTGATTCCGAAGAACTTGTTCCTAATACGATTAATATTTCATCTCGAATAAACTTCAAATAATTCCATAAGCTAAATCCATATATCTTGCAAATAATGTTTAAGACAACAAATACGAATAAGAACATCGTAATATATACCGACATCATCAATTTTCCAAGTGGTACGAGTGAAGCAAGTCCAAAGTGACCGATTGTATATGCCATAGCACCGAATGCCCCAAGCGGCGCTGCCTTCATTACATAACCAATAATTTTAAAGAATACGTGTGAAAGCTTGTCTAAGAAATCAATCACCGAATTTCCTTTTTCCCCAAGAGCTGCTAGCCCAACACCAAACAAAATGGAAAAGAATAATACTTGTAAAATATCACCCTTTGCAAACGCATCAACCATGTTAGAAGGAACAATATGAGTGACAAAATCAATCCAATTAATCCCCTGTCCCCCGTCTTGTGTATATTTAGATACGTCTCCTTTTGCAAGTTCATTAAAGTTAAGACCTGAACCCGGCTTCATAACATTTACAACGATTAATCCAACAATAAGTGCAAATGTTGTAACAACCTCAAAGTAAATAAAAGCTTTTCCACCGACCTTACCAACCTTCTTCATATCTCCCATTTTGGCAATACCAAGTACAATTGTTAAGAAAATAATTGGTGCAATTACCATTTTTACAGCATTAATAAACGTATCGCCTATCGGCTTCATTTCCTTTCCAACGCTTGGCCACATAAGCCCGACTAATACGCCGAGTGCAATGGCTGTTAATACTTGAAAGGTTAAATTTTTGAACAGTCGTCTCACCTTCACTTCTCCTCCCCCTTTTTCATTTTTGAAAACTTTCCCATCATTATGTTTTTACATAATGATAGCGTTTCCAATTAGAGATGAAAAGTTTATGGTCATAACGAATGTTTTGGTCATTTTGGTCTCATTTTTTTACTTCACGATATACATAACGATTGATTGGTCTTCCAACTCCTCCATATTGAACTGCTAAACGAATCAATCCGCTTTTCTCTAAATAATCTAAGTAGCGCCGAGCGGTAACTCTGGCTATTCCAATTGCACTCGCTACCTCTTCTGCAGAACGAGGTTCATCTTGTTTTTTTACATAATCTTCAATTTCATTCAATGTAAATTCATTTAATCCTTTTGGCAAATTGCTTGATGTTTTTTTAGAACGCCCGGAATATAATAATAAATCAAGCTGTTCCTGTGAAATCGCCCCAGATTCCTTCAGACTCATTCTATATTGCCGATATTTTTCTAGAGCTTGCTGAATTCGGTATAACTTAAAAGGCTTAATAATATAATCCATCGCACCATTTTGAAGCATGAGTTTAATTGTTTCCCTATCTTTTGCAGCAGACACAACGATTACATCTGTTTCTAACTCTTGTTTTCGAAATTCCTGTAATACCTTGATACCATCCTTTTTCGGCATAAAAATATCTAAAATAACGAGATCTGGATTTATTTTTTGGACAAGGTTAATCCCCTCCTCGCCATTGCTAGCGACGGCGACTACTTGAAATCCCTTTACACTTCTAATAAATTCTTTATTTACTTCTTGAACCATTGGATCGTCTTCAACCAATAGTACTTTGATTTCCTCTTTATATTTCATACAATTCCGCCCCCATCTCCATTGGAAAAGTAATGATAAAAGAAGTTCCTTCACCTTGAAAAGATGAAATGCAAATTTCTCCTCTTCCCTTTTCAACAATTTGCTTTACTAGAAAAAGTCCATAACCTGTCCCACTCATTTTATTCACAGTAAATCCCTTCTCATACACCCTTGGTAAATACTCCTCTTTTATGCCGCATCCATTATCCTCAATCAATATCGCACATACATCTTCTGACTGTTCAATACTAATATCAATTTTTTTATTCTCTACATCAGTTTGTTCGAATGATCCAAATGCATTTTCAATTAAGTTACCTAGTAATACAACAAAATCATGTTGATCTAGTTGATAAGGAAATGCTTCTAAATAACTATTTTGATCAATTACAACTTGTATACCTAATTCCCTTCCTCGGCTTATTTTACTCAAGAGGAGACCTGCGATAGCATCATTTTTAATCGTTTCATTTAGAAAATTTGTTACACTTTCCTGTTCTTCTGAAGTGTGAAAAGCAAGTTGCAATGCCTTATCTGCTTTACCAAGTTGAATTAAACCTGCTATTGTATGAAGTTTATTCATATGCTCGTGGCTTTGTACTCGAAGTGCCTCTACAAAGGTTTTCACTCCTGTTAATTCTTCTGCAAGCTTTGTTACTTCAGTACGATCTTGAAAGATTGCCACGGCTCCAATTAATTCATTATCCTTCTTGATTGGTATACGATTACTTAAAATTACCTTCCCACTCACTTTTATCTCTTCATTGTATACTGCCTGATTCCTCTCCACGATTTCTGGAAGTCTTGTATCCTTTAAAACTGTACGGATAGGCTTTCCTACGACATTTCCATCTACATGAAAAACCTGCTTTGCTTTCTCATTAAAAATTGTAATAACTTCTTGGTTATCAATTGCAATCACGCCCTCATTAATCGAATGAAAAGTTGCTGTCCTTTCTTCTAACATTCGCTTAATTTCATATGGTTCTAACTGAAACATCTGTTTTTTTATATGGTTGGCAAGCATTAACGAACCTATCAATCCAAATATTAAAGTTAATATAACAATAAAAGAAATCTCTTCCGCTAGTCCTATCATAATCTCCCAAAAGTTCGGGATTTTGTTCCCTACAACAACAACACCAATTTGATTTAAGCTTTGATCCTTAATGGGCATAAAAGCACGAATTACAGTACCTATCTCTCCTTTTGCTTTTGAAAAATAAATATGTTCCGCAAATGCTGGTTCTTCATCGGCCCCTTTTGATTGCCTTCCAATCATTTCTTTCACAGGATGAGAATATCGAATTCGCTCCATATTCATTACTACAATATAATCTGTTTCATTAATCACCCGAATATTTTCAATAACAGGATTCAATGTAAACCACCCCGTTTTTTCCTGAAGTGATTTCTTTACATCTGACAGTTCCGCTACTGTCCGCGCCGTATTCATAGATCTAATTCTTAATTCTTTTTCTTCCTTCTGTTGAATATTTGCGATGATAATAATTCCACCTATCAGTAATGAAAAGATAACTACAGCATAGGATAAAATCGTAATTTTCCAGCGGATGGGCAATTGTTTCACTGTTCATTCCCCTTTCCTCTAAAAGCATCTTTACGAATAAAAATCTTGTCGGTATGCTTACAATAACAACCCAAGAGGAGGTTTAAGATGAAAAAAATAGTTACTTTTATACTCCTTGTTATTGTTTTAATTACTAGTGCTTTATTTGTAGGGTCTCACAGTCTTTTTTCCCAAAGTAAACTTGCTTATGACGATGACCAAGAAGGGCTGAAAAAACAAATTGTTTTCAAATTTAGTCACGTTGTGGCAGAAAATACCCCTAAAGGGCTTGCTGCTAGTAAATTTGCTGAGCTTGTGAACGAGAAATCGAATGGGACTATAAAAATAGAAATTTTCCCAAACGGGAGCCTCTACTCTGATATAGAAGAAATCCGTGCTTTAAAAGCTGGACAAGTTCATTTTATTGCTCCTTCTACTTCAAAGCTTGGCATGCTATCTCACGAATGGGGTGTACTAGATTTGCCATTTGCTTTTCCAAATTATGAAGCCATTCAAGAAGGCTTAAACGGAAAAATTGGGGAACAATTACTTCAGTCCTTACAAAAAGATAAAATTAAAGGTCTTGCCCATTGGTCAAATGGCTTTAAACAAATCACTTCAAATAAAGGGCCTATTTATACACCTGAAGATATACAAGGACAATCCTTTCGCATTATGCAAAGCGATGTGATCCAATCTCAATTTGATTTATTAAAAGTTGATGCACACCAAGATTCATTTAATTCTACATATAAATTAATTGAAACTGGCAAAGTTGATGGTGAAGAAAATACAATTTCAAATATCTACTCTAAAAAATTTTATAACGTTCAAAACTATTTGACAATTAGTAATCATGGGTATTTAGGCTATGTTGTCATGATGGATCAAAAAACATGGAATCAACAAACAGAAAAAACGAAGCAAATACTACTTGACGCAATAAAAGAAACGACTGACTGGAATAATCATCAGTCCATCCGAATGAATGAAGAACAACTTGAACTTATTAAACAAAATTCATCCATTCAAATTCATGAACTAACTAATGCACAAAAGAAAGAATGGGAAAAGGCATTAGCTCCTATATATGAAGATCTTGCTCCTACAATTGGAGAGAATTTAATAAATGATTTAAAAGAATTGAAAAAGAAATATCAATTTCTTGAAGAGAATAAATAACAAAGAAAAAGGGTATTGTTTAATACTCTTTTTCTTTGTTAAGTCCGTCATTATATATATTGAAATATTATTCCGATATTATCATTCGAACTTTTGTAATATACATTTTTAAAATGCGAACATTTTTCTAATATAAAAGAAGTTTAATTCGGTATTACTTCTATAAAAATTAGATTTCACACCTATATTTGCTAAATAAACAATAAAAAACTTTGACTTATTGGTAAAAATAATGTACATTATCAAATGGACGAACATTTTTAATGATACACAATGAAATATTCGTATTTAGGGGTGTAAATGATGGAAAACGTATTCGACTATGAAGATATTCAATTAATTCCGGCAAAATGTGTGGTAAATAGCCGTTCTGAATGTGATACAACTGTAACTTTAGGTAAACATAAATTTAAATTACCCGTGGTACCTGCAAATATGCAAACAATTATAGATGAAAAGATTGCTACTTACTTAGCAGAAAGTGGCTATTTCTATGTAATGCATCGTTTTGAACCAGAGAAACGTACATCTTTTATTAAAGATATGCACTCACGTGGATTAATCGCATCTATTAGTGTTGGAGTTAAAGAAGAAGAATATGGATTTATACAACAATTAGCTGAAGAACACCTTGTACCTGAGTACATTACAATAGATATTGCACATGGCCATTCCAATGCTGTAATAAAAATGATTCAACATATTAAAGAACATTTACCTGAGAGCTTTGTTATCGCAGGAAACGTTGGAACTCCAGAAGCAGTAAGAGAATTAGAAAATGCTGGTGCTGATGCAACAAAAGTAGGCATTGGTCCTGGTAAAGTATGTATTACGAAAATTAAAACTGGATTTGGAACTGGCGGTTGGCAATTAGCCGCTTTACGCTGGTGTTCAAAAGCAGCAAGTAAACCAATTATTGCTGACGGAGGCATTCGTACACATGGTGATATCGCTAAATCCATTAGATTCGGCGCAACTATGGTTATGATTGGTTCTTTATTTGCTGGACATGAAGAATCTCCAGGAGAAACAATTGAAAGAGATGGGAAACTCTATAAAGAATACTTTGGTTCAGCTTCAGAATTCCAAAAAGGTGAAAAGAAAAATGTTGAAGGCAAAAAAATGTTTGTCGAACACAAAGGTTCTTTAGAAGACACATTAATCGAAATGGAGCAAGATCTTCAATCTTCCATTTCTTATGCTGGCGGAACGAAATTAGAATCAATTCGTACTGTAGATTATGTTGTCGTGAAAAACTCAATCTTTAATGGTGATAAAGTATACTAAGGGATATTCTCCATTTTAAATGTAATAAATATTTGATTGTTATATAAAAAACGAGCAAGTACTTCATTTCGTGCTTGCTCGTTTTTCTTATGATACGATTCAATGTACATAACCAATCAGAGATTCCTCCGATTCCCTTATCAAATAGATAAATAGTTTAAATTAACAGAATTTTCTAGTATTATTTTATTAAATATTAGAAATAATAAGGAGGGATTCAAAATGGAAAATGTAATAGAGAAACGTCTTAATCGCTCAGAAGTCCCTGTTGAATTAACATGGGACCTTACTGATTTATTTATGTCCAATCAGGATTGGGAAGATGCACTCAAAGTGCTGGACGAAGATATGAAGAAAATAGATACCTTTAAAACAACTTTGCATAATGGACCAAGGGTTTTATTAGATTGCCTACTCTTACAAGAGCAACTGTTGATGAAATTGATTAAACTTTTGACATTTGCAAACTTAAAAGAATCTACAGACCGAACAGATCCGATTATCCAAGCAAATTCATCAAAAATTTCTGCCTTAGGCACAAAGCTGCATACAGCCCTATCTTTTATTCCAAATGAAGTTCTGCTACTTCCTGAAGGAACAATTGAAAAATATCTTCAAGATGAAACAGAGCTTGAGCCTTTCCGTAAATCGCTATTAGACATTCTGGAAACGAGAAAGCATAAGCTTGAGCCAGAAACAGAAGAAGCACTCGCAGCGCTTGGTGAAGTACATGGAGCACCTTATAAAATCTATGGAATGACTAAGTTAGCAGATATGGAGTTTTCTCCTATACAGGATGAACAAGGCGCGGAATTACCGGTATCCTTTGCATTATTTGAAAGTCGCTACGAGTTTTCTCCTAACACAGATATTCGCAGAAAAGCGTATAAATCTTTCATTTCAACGCTCAAACAATATAAAAACACTGTTGCTGCTACTTACTCAACAGAGGTCATGAAGCAAGTAACACTCTCTCGTTTACGTAAGTATGATTCTGTCACTCATATGCTTTTGGATCCACAGAAAGTAACACTTGAAATGTATAACAATCAGCTAGATATTATTTATAAAGAATTAGCACCTCATATGCGCCGCTTTGCTGCGCTTAAAAAGAAAGTTTTAGGACTTGAACAAATGCTTTTTTGTGACTTGCATGCACCGCTAGATCCAGATTTCAATCCAACAATAAATTACAAAGAAGCTGGTAAATTAATTCAGGAATCTTTAAAAGTATTGGGCCCTGAATACAGTGCAATCATAGAAAAAGGTTTTAAAGAAAGATGGGTAGACCTCGCAGATAATGTTGGAAAATCAACTGGCGCCTTCTGCTCTAGCCCATATGGATCACATCCTTACATCCTCATTACGTGGCAAGGTAATATGCGTGGATGTTTTACATTAGCACATGAATTCGGACATGCCGGACATTTTTATTTAGCAAATAAAAATCAACGTATGATGAACGTTCGTCCGTCCTTGTATTTCGTTGAAGCACCATCTACGATGAATGAAGTGCTACTTGCCCAGCATTTGCTAGCTACAAATGAAGATAAGAGAATGCGCCGATGGGTTATCTTACAGTTACTAGGAACTTATTATCATAATTTTGTCACCCATTTACTTGAAGCCGAATATCAACGTAGGGTATACACTTTAGCTGAGGATGGAAAAGCCCTTACTGCAACAACATTAACAGAAGTAAAAACGAATGTTCTTTCTGAGTTTTGGGGAGATACGGTTAAAATTGATGAAGGAGCAGGTTTAACTTGGATGCGTCAACCGCATTATTATATGGGTTTATATCCATACACGTATTCTGCCGGTTTAACTGCATCGACTGCTGTAGCCCAGTTGATTCAAGAAGAAGGACAGCCAGCTATTGATCGTTGGCTCGATGTACTGCGTGCAGGCGGAACGATGGAACCAATTGAACTACTAAAACATGCTGGAGTTGATATGTCGACACCAGAGCCAGTCCGTAAAGCTGTTTCTTATGTTGGTTCATTAATTGATGAGTTAGAACGTTCTTATCAAGAGTAATCAAAAATGAGCCCCCATGAGAATGTATTTACCATTCTTATGAGGGCTCATTTCTTATTTTCCAAATCTTTTACGATACCCACATTTTCTACATAATTCCTCTACTGCCACTCTACGTGAAAATCCATCTACAAGATTTTTAGCTCTATCCCTTTCGATAATCTCAGAGAATGAGGCCTCATTAATATTTCCAAGGTTAATGATTCCCTCACCATCTAAACAACAAGGAATAACAGTTCCGTTTGCTAAAATACCTGCTTGATTTCGAAGACCATGACAGAAGCCCTTTCCATCGTCCTCTTCTTCATGCAAGGCCGGCCACTGAAATTCGTAATCTTGGTTAATGAAAATGCGATCCGCAATCTTCACACCACTTCCTGGGGTGATCTTCTCTTCAATTTTGTATGGTAAATCAAATTCTTTCTCAATAATTTCTAATAATTGTCTGTTTCTTTGTATTTCAAGATTCGTCTTATTGTCTTGTGTCAGGTTCCATAGTCTCAGCGAAACAATTAATTCTGATTGACTCGTTGCTTCTTTAATAAAAGAAAGGATGCTTCTTACATATCCTTCTTTATCTTCAGATCCTGGATGACCATCAAAACTATGAAGTGAAAAATTCATCTGTCTTAATGCAGGTTTATTTAATAATTTATGCCTCTTTTTATTAATTAACGTTCCATTGGTTGTAATATTAACTTTAAACCCTTTTTCATGACTTAAGTCTAGCAATTGATCTATTTTAGGATGGAGCAACGGCTCACCTTTTACATGTAAATAAATGTAGTCTGTGTGAGGTTTAATCTGGTCTAATCTCTTAGAAAAATCCTCCACAGAAAGAAATTGCTTCTGTCGTTCTGTTGGCGGACAAAAACTGCATGCAAGATTACATACACTAGTAATCTCTAAGTAAAACTTCTTAAACTTTTTCAATCTTAATTCCCCACTTCTTTGACTACTTAGAACAGAACGAAATATTGTTCTATCACTATTACAGCATAATTTCTCCAAAATGAAAATATGCTTATTCAAGACACATGTTACCATTTTCACTCAAAAAATATGTAGAAGACCATCAGAAACTTGTCTCCGATAATCTTCTACCATTCACACACTAGTGTATTACTATACTATTATTACAACAAGAATACCAAAATATATATCTTTTAGTTTATATATTAATATATTTTTACTTAAAATCCGGTTCACCATATTGTATTTCATGAGGGTTATATTTCCACCTATTTTAAGCCAGTAAGATCGTTATATACGTAAAATATTGATACCTTAAAGAGAGGGACTTTAAATTGTAACTGATTGTTCAACCTTATTGTTTGGATTACTTTCTCTTTTGATTCTTATCGCTCTAAGAAACATCCCTATTCCAAGAAATAAGACCGTTGCAATAACTCCGCTGATTGGATTATATGACGCATGTAGTTCTCCTGCTGTAAACTATCTACTTTTATAACAGCTGTACCAATATAAACACCCCTTGGCACAATTGTGTCAAGGGGTGTTTATATCAAGATTTAACTTCTACTTTAGTTTTCTAAAAAACAGCTTAAAATAGCGATTTTTTCCGGTATAATATTCGGAATTTTCCCTTTTAATTACATTATACTTGAATACAAGCGTAGACTCTGCAACTGTATTTCACAATAAAGAACATCCTATTTGAAAAATCTTATTTACTTATGATACGGTTCACCACGATTAATCCGAAACGCCCGATACACTTGCTCTAAAAGTACCAATCTCATCAACTGATGCGGCAGTGTCATTTTCGAGAATGAAAGTGATTCGTTAGAGCGCTTCATCACTTCCGAGCTAAGGCCTAGTGAGCCCCCGATTACAAATGCCACTTTACTTTTTCCATATGTCGCAAGGCGATCAAGATTCGCTGCAAATTCTTCTGATGACTTTTGTTTTCCTTCGATTGCTAATGCAATAACATGTGTATCATCTGAAATTTTATCCAGTATACGTATACCTTCTTTTTCTTTTACAATTAACATTTCTGCTTCACTTAAATTTTCCGGCGCTTTTTCATCCGGCAATTCAATAACTTCTACTTTTGCATACGCAGATAGTCGTTTTAAGTATTCTGCAATACCTTGTTTTAAATATTTTTCTTTTAATTTTCCAATTGAAATAATCGAGATATTCACACGTATTCCCCACCTTACAAACACGTTATCCACAAAACTTATCCACATATCCACATACACTACCCACATATTGTGTGAGAATCTGTGTTCGATACAACATATGTCGCCTTATTTTGACAAAATTCACATGTTTTTTGTTCTTTTTCTGAGTTATCCACACTGTTGATAATCGGCGCCACTTCACACTCATCCACAATGATATCTAGTGCTAACTCTACATGTTCTAGACAACAAGGTAAATCCATATTCTTCACCTCACTTTTCCACAATAGAAAACAGGAGGGCTGTCCTCCTGTTTTCTTAATAGTTTTGACTGCCTAATTTCACTGTTGTTGTTGACCTTTTTGTACCATGATAAAATGTTAGTGTCATTTTATCATCGATTTTTTTATTATATAAAACTGTTCGGAATCCAATAATATCATGCACTGGTTTTCCATCGATTGCTACAATTACATCATATTCTCGTAACCCAGCATCTGCACCAGGTGATGGACTTTTTACATCTAAAATACAAACGCCCGTTGTTACACTACTTGGTAAATGCAATGTTTCGGACCAGTGATAATTCGGAATTTCATTTAAAGATCTTAGTTCGACCCCAACATAAGGGCGCCTTACTTTCCCGTGCTTTTCAAGCTCATTCATAACAGGAACTGCTCTTGTAACTGGGATAGCAAGCCCAATTCCTTCTACTTCTTTCGCTGCAATTTTCATCGAGTTGATTCCAATAAGTTGTCCTGCCACATTTACAAGTGCACCGCCACTATTCCCTGGGTTAATAGCTGCATCTGTTTGCAATACTTCTACTTGCCAGTCATAATGCCCATCTTGATCTAAGTCTACAGGTACAATTCTCTCATTTGCAGAAATAATTCCTTGTGTAACAGTTCCTGAAAATTGTAATCCAAGTGGGTTTCCAATTGCAATAACTGCTTCTCCACGACGAACCGTATTAGAATCACCAATTTCAATTACTTTCTTTATTGGTTTTGCATCTATTTCTAGAACAGCTAAATCTGTAACTACATCGCTACCTAATATTTTACCAGGAACCTTTTTTCCATCACTTAAGCTCACCTCAATACGATTCGCTCCCGCAACAACATGATGATTTGTTACGATATAAGCATGACCATTTGTTTTCTTATAAATGACGCCTGATCCTGTCCCAGCTTCTGAATCTGCTTCTGAAAAATTATCACGCTGAATGTTTATTACACCAACAACCGCTTCCGATGCACGATCAACAGCATCTACAAAACCAGAATGGTTCGCTGTTTGTGATTGCTTTACTATCATATTCTCTTCACTTGCTTCAGCTTGCTGTAATGGGCTAGTTTCAGATTCAGAAAATAAAGGAGCTCCAAATGCAAACAATGAAGCCCCAACAATTGTTCCTGCTATGCTAGAAATAACGATACCTTTGTTCTTCTTTTTACCTGTTCGTTTCATACGAAATTCTTCTTCATCAATAAAGGACATACTTGTTCACCAATCCTCCTGAAAACAACTATATTTTCCTTTATTGTTTACTAAAATCAAGAATTATACGTATTGAATTTTCGTTGGTGCCTTTGGATCCGTATCATGTATCTCAAACGCTTCTCCAACTGCAAAACCTTTTTCCTCTAGCACCTGTGCAACAGACATACGTGCTAATTCTTTCATATTATTATCTAAACTTAAATGCGCTAAATAAATGTGTTTCGTCTCATCTGTGATAACATCAGTCATTGCAAGTGCTGCATCTTCATTAGAAACATGACCCACATCGCTTAAAATGCGTCGTTTTATACTCCATGGATAGCGTCCCATACGAAGCATTTCAACATCATGATTACTTTCAAACACAAATGCATTTGCTCCTTTAATGATACCTTTCATACGATCACTTACATAACCTGTATCTGTAATAAGAGCCAATTTCCTACCATTATGATGAAATGCATAAAACATTGGCTCTGCCGCGTCATGAGAAACACCAAACGATTCCACTTCAATATCTCCAAATGTTTTCACATCACCAATTGAGAAAACAAACTTTTGATTAGTTGGAATGTTACCAATTAAATGTTCCATGGCGTTCCACGTTTTTTCATTTGCATACACAGGTAACTGATATTTACGTGCCAAAACACCGAGACCTTTAATATGATCACTATGCTCATGTGTTACAAGAATACCTGATATATCTTGAATGTCCAATTCAGCTTTCTGAAATAAAGCTTCTGTCGCTTTTCCACTCAAGCCTGCATCAATGAGCAATTTTTGTTTCTCAGTCCCTACATATAGCGCATTTCCTGTACTGCCGCTTGCAAGTACACTAAAATGCAAACTCATTTCTGCTCACTCCATTATTTTTTCATTTTCCTTTTCTTTCTCTAACTTAATAACTTGTCCTTCAATAGCATTCACAAAATAATCTACTTTTCGATCTGTTTTTAAATTCCATGTCGGAGCAAGCACTTGTATATTAGAAGCAGAAGATGCAACAAGAGTTGCATATCCAATCTGTGCTTCTTTAAAATGCGTATTTTGTTTTATTTCATTCTTAAAGTATAAATTTTCTAAAGCTGTTTGAGCTGTAATAATTTCTTGCTCTTTTGCTTTTTCATTTTCACCCATCTCTTTTAAATCGGTTAACATTGTTTGTGTATACGAAACAAATTCACCTTTCTCATTTAAATCCACAACAATCATCCCATGATCATTATAAAAAATAGGCTTATCTTTATACTTTTGAAAGAAATAGATTTTCGTTGCTTCCGCTTTACCAAACTCATATTTCTGACCATCTAACACATAGTTTTTCAAAAAATCACTATACTTATCTTTAGATACTGTTTTTGCGTTTAACAATGGTTCCTTTAATTTACTTACAATTGTATTTACACCTTGTAAAATAGCTGTTTGGTTTTTTAAGGAACGGATATCCTCTTCTTTAAATTCCTTATTTTTCGCTATAATAAAAGAATCTTTCTTTGGTTCTTTTGGCAAATCACCAACGGTAATTTTATCATCTTTTAACTGCTGATCTACCTTTGTTTCTGCCATTAACTCTAATTGATTACTATCTTGCTTTTGAATGAATTGAAACACGAGAAAGAGGTCTAAAATAAAAAAGGTAACAATAAATATTGTTTTAATCCGATTCCAATCCAATTAGCTCTCCCTCCCTCTCTTCACTCCACTCAAATACTTGATGATCTTCATCATAAATTACATACCAAATTGGCTCTAAGTTTCCACTTGCAACATGTCCATTCGGTCCATTTTCTGTTACTAATTTATAACCAATTCCTATATCTTGAATTAATTTTTTATCTATATTCGGATTTTTTTCTAATGACTGGATAACGGTCCGTCCAGCTGGAAGCACTATCTTTTTATCCTCAGCTTTATTAATTAATAAATTAAATAATGGTCGCTTATAGCTAATTAGTTCTTCCGATCCCCATACTTGTGTTAATTCAGTCATTCCATCACGATTAAATACAGGTAAATCTTCCTCATATAAACGGAATTTTGTTTTTCCCTTTGAATTTAGATAATCAAATCTATATGCATCCGTTAAGCCGCTATGACTATTAACAAATTCGAAACTTCTTTGCATAAGGAGATTACCGGACATGCGCGCACCGCTAGCCACAGATGAATTTGTATACTTCAGTATTCGGTTCTGCTTGTTTATTTGCATAAGGCGAATACCATCTGTATAGGTTTCTTCTAATTCATTAGAAATAGGAGTTACATAACGCGGATCACTAAATAGTGCATTTTTAAATGATTCCACTCCCATTTCTGTAGCAAAATACATTAGATTTTGCATTTCTGTTGAATCATCTGGTAAAAATATTTTTTTCGTATCATTTATTTCATAAGCAAAATACGGTCTTGCTAAAGCTAGAAATTGATTTTGTGCATTTACAATATCTCTTAGATTCACACCTGTTAATGTCATTTTATATATTTTACGATTGCTGTAAGAAACAAAATTCACATCAATATTTTGATCACGACTTCTAGAAGGATCGACAATAATACGATCAAAATTAAGCATATCTAATTTCTTATCTTTAATTGTTAATACGCTCCTAATTGCATCAAATGGAACCTCGGTCGGAAAGACAATTTCAATCTTGTCTTCCCCATGCACATAAGAGAGGAAATCACCTTTTGAGATAGAATTCGTGATATCCTTAAAATCATGCAATTCTCCTCTCTCGATAACTGTATATAACAAGTCAATATTAGCTTTCCTTTCACTTACGAAATGCTTCTTATCCTTATGAACAATCATAGAGGATGGGACAATTACATCTGAAATATCTTGTTTTAGTGCATCTGCATTCCCTTGGACAACCTTTGTGCTTTGCACCGAATTAGAATCAGGTACATACGTCCACAAATTAAAAGTAAGAAACAGGCTAATGACAACTAAGTTAATAAGGACAATGGTTTTAAAGTTTTCCATATTCATTCCCAATCGTCCTCTTCTTCCTTCGCCATTGGAAGGGTGAAATAAATAGTTGTTCCTTTCCCTTCTTCGCTTTTCGCCCAAATAGATCCACCGTGTGCCCCAATCATTTCCTTAGCAATTGCTAAACCTAAGCCTGTTCCACCCATCTGTCTTGAACGTGCCTTATCTACACGATAAAAACGTTCGAAAATCTTCTCTACATTTTCTTTTGGAATACCCATTCCCTGGTCACTTACACTAATTTCTAACATATCCTCTCGATCGCGCAGGCGATATGTTACTGTTCCACCTTCAGGAGAATACTTTAAAGCATTCGAAATAATGTTATATAAAACTTGTGTAATTTTATCAGCGTCCATATCAATGAATCGAGATTTCTTAGAGAATGAACGTTTAAAGATTACATTTTGTTCTTTCGACATTTCAAAACGATCGATAACATTATTAAAGAAATCTGTAAAGTCTACCCATTCTTTCATTAAACGATGTTCCGTACTATCTAATTTAGATAATTGCAACAATGCATTCACAAGTCGAATCATTCTTTCCGTTTCTTCTTGTGTAACTGTTAAAAATTGTGGTGCGATATTCGGATCTTGCCATGCACCATCACTAAGTGCCTCTAAATAGCTACGCATCGTCGTTAACGGTGTCCGCAGTTCATGTGATACGTTCGCTACAAACTCACGGCGCTCACGGTCAATACGCTCTTGTTCTGTCACATCATATAATACAGCGATTAAACCATTTGTTTTCCCTGTTTCCTTTTGAATAACGGAAAAACTAGCTCGCAAAATATACGGTTCATTTCGCGTACTGAAATCTAATAAAACAGAATCTGGTTCTTCATATAGATGATCGAGTGTAAATTCCTCTTGAATACCTAATACTTCTAAAACAGACTGATCTAATGCCGTTTCACGTGAAACGTTTAACATCTTTTCCGCAGGATCATTTAATAAAATAATGTCTCCTTTTCGATCAGTAGCAATTACGCCATCTGTCATATGAGATAAAACGGACGAAAGCTTACGTCTTTCACTTTCAGTCGAAGAACGTGCTTGTTGTAATTTTTTTGATAAATTATTAAACGATAGTGCTAATTGACCAATTTCATCGTGACTATGTACTTTTACTTTACGAGAGTAATTTCCCTTTGCCATTTCAATTGCTTGTCTTCGCATATCTGAAATTGGTCTTGTAATTGTTTGAGCTAATAAAATTCCTAAAACTGCTGTTACTAATAAAGCAATCACTGTCCCGGTTGCAAAAATTTGATTGATATCCTTCATCTGCTTATAAACATCTTCCATAGAAGCAACGATATGAATGACCCCAATTATTTTCCCCTTCTCTCCCTCAATTGGGGTTGCCATAACTTGGACACGATGACCGGTAGTTCCATCTTTCTCAATCTTTCCTTCAGCCTTTTTTTGTACAATAGCCCGTTGGACAGATAAATCTGTTACCGTTTTCCCTACCCTACCTTGCTTAGATTCTAAAGATACCGCTAAAAGTCGTCTGTTTGGATCAATAACACTTACTTCTTGAATGTCTTTTTTTCGGTCTGATGCGAATTCCGTGATTGACGTTTTAATAGCCTCTTCTAAGGGTGGGTCTGTTTTTTCACGCTCTTTTGTAAACTCTTGCTTCAAATTGTAAGACAGTAAATTCGTTTGTTGCGTTAATGAATCCTTAAAACTTTGTACGAGACTTTTCTCAAGTTCACGAACAAAATATACACCAATAACCTGCATTGCTATCAAAATTAATAGCATATATATGAGCACAAATTTCAAATGAATCGATTGAAAAAAACCAACTTTCTTCATATACTATTCCTGCTCTGGATCACGCAAGTAATACCCTACTCCACGTCTTGTTACAATTAAAGTCGGGTGACTTGGGTTGTCTTCAATTTTCTCACGTAAACGGCGTACTGTTACATCTACCGTACGTACATCTCCAAAATAATCATATCCCCAAACTGTTTGTAATAAATGCTCACGCGTCATAACTTGTCCTAAATGTTTCGCCAAATAGTGGAGCAATTCAAATTCACGATGCGTAAGTTCAATGCTTTCTTCTCTTTTTGTTACACTGTACGCATTTGGATTAATCACAATTGGTCCAATAACCATTTCTGTATTTTCTTCTTTTTCAGCTGAGCCACCTTGTTGATGACGACGCAAGTTTGCTTTGACACGCGCCAATAATTCGCGCGTACTAAATGGTTTTGTTACATAATCATCTGCACCAAGTTCTAGTCCCAGCACTTTATCGATTTCAGAGTCTTTCGCAGTTAGCATAATGATTGGCATTTCAGAGTTTTTTCGTATTTCACGACAAACCTCTAACCCATCTTTCCCCGGTAACATAATATCCAATAAAACCATATCTGGTTGTTCCTCGTTCGCCTTTTCAATGGCTTCGTCACCGTCATGCGCCATCACAATTTCAAAGCCTTCTTTTTCTAAGTTAAATTTTAAAATATCTGCAATCGGTTTCTCATCATCAACGACTAAGATTTTCTTTCCCATCATTGTTTATTTCCTCCTAATAAAAATATGGTCAATCATCCTCAAACATGCACAGCTATCTGTATGGCATATAGCCAAACAATCGTATCCTTTGTTTGAGTATTTTCTCCTCTATTCTCATAGAATCATGTATGATTCACTTATAAGTGGATCACTATACGATCTACAGAAAAACCTCTAGCTTCAACTGCTAGAGGCTCCTCATTCTATTGTAAAATAACTACTCTCATTTGTAAAATTGAACAATATAAAAAGGATATTAAGTGGGCCCACTTAATATCCTGAGAGTGGCTCGGGACGGAATCGAACCGCCGACACGAGGATTTTCAGTCCTCTGCTCTACCGACTGAGCTACCGAGCCAAAACATATATATAAAACCACTAATGGTGGTATAAACAAAAGTGGCGGTCCCGACCGGGGTCGAACCGGCGATCTCCTGCGTGACAGGCAGGCATGTTAACCACTACACCACGGGACCACAAAACATATATAAAAAGACATGACCCGTACGGGATTCGAACCCGTGTTACCGCCGTGAAAGGGCGGTGTCTTAACCACTTGACCAACGGGCCACGAAAAATAAAATGGTGAGCCATGAAGGACTCGAACCTTCGACCCTCTGATTAAAAGTCAGATGCTCTACCAACTGAGCTAATGGCTCATACTCACCAACGTCATATTTTCGTGACGACAAGAGTTATCTTACCACAACAACTTTTATTTTTGCAATACCTTTTTATATTTTTTTTATAAAAGAATAAGAAAAAACTCACATAAGCATGAGTTTTTTCTTAAATAAATCAATTTTATCTTAATTAACCACCGTATACGTTACGAACGATGTTTGTTTGATTACGATCTGGACCAACAGAGAACATAGATAATTGAATACCTGTTAATTGAGACACACGCTCTACATAATGTCTTGCATTTTCAGGAAGTTCAGCTAATGTTTTTACACCTGTGATATCTTCAGTCCAACCTGGAAGTTCTTCATATACAGGCTCACATTTCGCTAAAATGTTTAAGTTTGCTGGAACTTCATCCAGAACTTCTCCATTATATTTATATGCAATACAAATTTTCACAGTTGGAATACCTGTTAATACGTCGATAGAGTTTAAAGATAGATCTGTTAAACCACTTACGCGGCGTGCATGTCTAACAACAACGCTATCAAACCAACCTACACGGCGTGGACGACCTGTTGTTGTACCATATTCACGACCAACTTCACGAATTTGATGACCAATTTCATCATTAAGTTCAGTAGGGAATGGACCGTCACCAACACGGCTTGTATATGCTTTACATACACCTACTACACGTTTGATTTTAGAAGGACCAACACCAGAACCGATTGTTACACCACCAGCAACTGGGTTAGAAGATGTAACGAATGGGTACGTACCTTGGTCGATATCAAGCATTACGCCTTGCGCACCTTCAAATAATACGCGGCGTCCTTCATCTAATGCATCATTTAATACAACAGATGTATCGCATACGTATTGTGCAATTTGTTGACCATACTCAAAGTACTCTTCAAAGATTTCATCTGCATTAAAGCCTTCTGCATCATACATTTTTTCAAACAGACGATTTTTTTCTGCTAAATTGCGTTCAAGCTTTTCTTTAAATGCTTCACGATCTAAAAGATCAGCCATACGAATACCAACGCGAGCAGCTTTATCCATGTATGCTGGACCGATACCTTTTTTTGTTGTACCGATTTTATTATCACCTTTACGCTCTTCTTCTAACTCATCTTGTTTTAAGTGATAAGGTAAAATAACGTGCGCACGGTTACTAATACGTAGATTATCAGTGCTTACACCACGATCGTGTAAGTATTTTAATTCTACAAGTAATGCTTTTGGATCTACTACCATACCGTTTCCGATAACACAAATTTTTTCTTTATAGAAAATACCAGATGGAATTAAGTGTAGTTTATACTTAACACCGCCGAAAACAATTGTATGTCCTGCGTTGTTTCCACCTTGATATCTTGCAACTACTTCCGCATGTTCAGAAAGGAAATCAGTAATTTTACCTTTTCCTTCATCGCCCCACTGTGTTCCTACAACTACTACTGAAGACATTATTCAAGCACCTCCGCAATTTTCAAACGAACTTTTCAAACAATATAATTGTACCAAAATGAAAAAAGAAGTCAATTTAAAAACGAACATTTTTTTATCTTTTATCTGTTTCGTTCGTAAGAATTCTTTATTCACACGATGAAAGCCCTATCTTTTGTTCGTAAAAAAAGAAACACATCTTATTATAAGAAATGTGTTTCTTTTTTATACTTCTACTATGCCGGCGGTGCATGTCCATCGTCAAAACGCCGCTCTAAGTTTACGAATTTGTTAAATTCCTTCACGAATGCGAGTTCTACAGAACCTACCGGACCATTACGTTGCTTTGCGATAATAATTTCAATCGTGTTTTTATTTTCTGTTTCACGATCATAGTAATCTTCACGGTACAAGAATGCCACAATATCGGCATCCTGCTCAATACTTCCTGATTCACGAATATCAGACATCATCGGACGTTTATCTTGACGAGATTCAACACCACGAGATAGCTGAGATAAGGCAATAACAGGCACTTGTAGCTCACGCGCAATTCCTTTTAATGTACGGGAAATTTCAGATACTTCCTGCTGACGGTTTTCACCAGATTTCCCACTACCTTGAATAAGCTGTAAGTAATCAATTAGAATCATTCCAAGCCCTTGCTCTTGTTTTAGCCTGCGGCATTTTGCACGAATTTCACTAACACGAATTCCCGGCGTATCATCAATGTATATACCAGCATTCGAAAGACTTCCCATTGCCATTGTCAACTTCGCCCAATCATCTGAAGTTAACGAACCAGTACGAAGCCTTTGCGCATCAATATTCCCTTCTGCACAGAGCATACGCATAACAAGCTGATCGGCACCCATCTCTAAACTAAAAATTGCTACATTTTCATCTGTTTTAGTCGCCACATTCTGCGCGATATTCAGTGAAAAGGCCGTTTTCCCTACTGAAGGACGGGCTGCCACAATGATTAAATCGTTACGCTGAAATCCTGCTGTCATCTTATCTAATTCAGTAAATCCAGTCGGTATCCCTGTGACTTCACCTTTTTGATTATGCAAAAGTTCAATTTTATCATAAGCATCTACAAGAACATCCTTAATATTTTGGAATGCTTTTGCATTTGTTTGATGTGATACTTCTAATATTTTTTTCTCCGCTTCATTTAGCAAGCCTTCTACATCATCTTCACGTTCATAACCATCTGATACAATGTGAGTTGCTGTTCGAATCAAACGGCGCAAAAGTGATTTTTCCGCAATTATGCGTGCATAATACTCTACATTGGCAGCCGTCGGAACAGCTTCCGCTAATTCCGCTAAATAGGAAACACCACCAACCTCTTCTAACAACCCTTGGTCAGCAAGAGCTGCTGTTGCGGTAACTAAATCAATTGGTTCTCCTTTATCAGATAGTTCAAGCATAACCCCAAAAATCTTTTGGTGTGCTGTCCGATAGAAAGATTCCGGTAGCAGCAGTTCTGAAGCCGAAGTTAACGCATCTTGATCGAGGAAGATAGCACCTAGAACTGCTTGCTCGGCCTCTATATTATGCGGAGGGGTACGATCAGCAAGTACGTCACTCATACGCAATCCTCCTTGCCTAACTTATTTTTATTGTTCACTAACATGAACCTTTACTGTCGCTGTTACTTGCGGATGCAATTTTACAATTACATTTGTATATCCTAACGCACGGATTGCATCGTCCATTTCAAATTTACGTTTATCAAGCTTAATATTATGTGCTTTTTGCATTGCATCTACAATTTGTTTACTTGTAATAGAGCCGAATAAGCGACCACCTTCACCAGATTTTGCTTTTAACTCTACAGTTAATTTTTCTAAAGTTTCTTTTAATTTTTTAGCATTTTCAAGTTCAGCCGCTGCATCTTTTTCTTCTTTACGCTTTTGCGCCTCTAATGTTTTCATGCTACTGTTAGTTGCCTCAGCAGCTAATCCTTGTTTTAATAAGAAGTTATTTGCATAACCGTCCGGTACATTTTTTACTTCTCCTTTTTTCCCTTTACCTTTTACGTCTTTTAGAAAAATTACTTTCATGATTGTGTGCCTCCCTGTAAATAGTCATCAATAACAAATTGAAGTTTATCTTCAGCTTCATCGACCGTTATATTTTTCATCTGTGTAGCAGCATTTGTTAAATGTCCGCCGCCACCTAAATTTTCCATGATTAGCTGTACGTTTACTTCACCTAAAGAACGTCCACTAATTCCGATAAAGCTTTCCCCACGTTTTGCAATAACAAAAGATGCAATTACTCCTGTCATCGTCAATAATGTATCAGCTGATTGCGCAATTAATACTTGATCGTAATATTCATCACCAACTACTTTGGCAATCGCAATTCCATTTTTATAAATGTAAGCATTTTGAATCGTTTTTGCAACTCGTAAATACTGCTCCATATCCTCTTTCAGTAATTCTTGCACAAGAACTGTATCCGCTCCATGCGAACGTAGGTAAGAAGCTGCATCAAATGTACGAGCACCTGTCCGGAAAGTAAAGCTTTTTGTATCTACTATAATACCAGCCAGTAATGCTGTCGCTTCTAACATTGTCATTTTTAAACGTTTCGGCTGATATTCAAGAAGTTCTGTTACAAGCTCGGCTGTCGAAGACGCATATGGCTCCATGTATACAAGAAGAGGATCCTCAATAAATTCTTCACCACGGCGATGATGGTCAATCACAACTACGTTTTCAATCTTATGCAAAAGCTTTTCCTCCATCACCATGGAAGGTTTATGAGTATCAACGACAACAAGCAATGAATCATCCGTTGCAAACTCCATAGCCTGTTGTGGCGTAATAAAGTGAGACCATAATTCCTCATTTTGTTTCACTTTATCCATTAAACGTTTAATACCTTTATCAGAATCATTCTCATCTAATACAATGTACCCTTCACGCTCGTTTAACTGCGCTACTTTTAAAATTCCAATTGCTGCACCAATTGCATCCATATCAGGAGCCCTATGCCCCATTATAATAACATTACTGCTCTCTAATACTAAATCTTTTAATGCATGCGAGATAACCCTTGCACGTACACGCGTGCGTTTTTCAACAGGATTTGTTTTACCACCATAAAATTTCACTTTACCTGTTGCTTGTTTAATCGTAACCTGATCTCCGCCTCGTCCTAAAGCAAGGTCTAAACCAGATTGCGCCATTGCTCCAAGCTCTGATAAAGATAAATCGCCCGATCCTACACCAATACTTAATGTAAGTGGAATATTTCTTTTTGATGTTTCTTCACGTACTTGATCTAAAATATCAAACTTTCCTTTCTCCATTTGTGCCAAAATACTTTCATTTAACACAACGAAGAAACGCTCTGAAGAAGCCCGTTTTAAATATGCACCATATTTGATAGCCCACTCATTTAAGCGTGATGTCACCAGGCTCGTGATATTCGTACGTAATTGATCATCCAATCCTTGTGTAACTTCATCATAGTTGTCCAAATAAATAATCGCGAGAACTGTACGCTGATCTTCATACATTTTTTCAATTTCTGTTTGCTCTGTTACATCAAAGAAGTAAATTAACTTTTCTTCTTTCCTTACAAACACACGAAATTTACGATTATTTAATGATACAATATCATCAGCCGTTTCTCCTTTAATAAAGAGAAGTAACGTTTCTGATACATCATACAAATGCCATCCCGCTAAGGAATGTTGCCCTAGACAAGAAGATAAATAAGGATTTGACCAATCAATTCCATAATCCCTATTGTATAACAAAATACCAATTGGCATTTGATTAAACGCTTCATTACTTACTTTCTTTACCCTTGTAATCATATCCGTTGTGTACTTTTCAAAATTCCTCTGAAAGGCAAGCTCAGATCGAATTACAAAAAAGAGGACAATACAAAAAATAAAAAAAGCGGCCATTCCCATCATCCAGTTAAAACAACCGAGAATGGTAATAAGCACAAATATAAAAAATGCCAATACATAAACAGGATATAAAAACCGCTGTCTCTTATAAAATTCAGGCATGTATCCAACTCCTATAAAGTAAAACTAACCTAAGTAGAAATTAATTCATTTTTACCTCTGGTTAGTTGAACAAATTAAACGCCCTCAAGTTAAACTTTCACTACGAAACCTGTAATGCAAAAAGCTAATATAACACTCTCCCATTTTCATCTATTTTGATTGTATTTTAGAACGTAACGAGAAGCCTAAGTCAATTATACCTAAGATTGTTACAAGAGGAAACAAGATAGGAACAATCATAACTAAAACAAAGCTAATAATAGGAATCGCCTTCGTATAGCCTTTTATATGTGCAAAAAAGGCTATACATGAAAATCCCTGAAATGCGAGTAACAAAGAAAAAATAGTATATAGATTAGTGAATGCCATGTCTAAATATGAACCTGATTCCACCTTTATAAAAGTGGAAAGCAAAATAAATATAACGTAATACCAAACAATATTCTTCGGCAATTGCATATCTCGAAATTTAGACCACGGTGTTACAGTATACTTCAATCTTCTTAAAACATTCCCCGCCATCAAGACCGTCAACCAAGAAAAGATTAAAGAAACCATTACAAGTAAACTTGGTAGAAGCATCCGGATCATATCACTAAACTGTCCGAATAAATCTTTTTGCTCTTTACTAATCGGCGCACCGGTAGCTTTCATTATCTTCTCACTTTGTTCCATTCCTTCTTTAAACATATCTTGCATTTGCTTAATTAAATCTATGTTAAAAAGTTTTATACTTACAACATAAATAAGAACAAAACTAAACAAATATGCAAGCATTCCTACTAACAATATTTCCACTGGTCCTTTTTTCTTCTTATACATATATCCTAAAGCAACACCTATTATGCCAGACATACATGTATTCACAAGACTAAGCGGAGAACTAACAATAATGGTAACAAGAAGTGCAGCTGCAAAAAGCATACACGTACTAGAAAACGAATATCTTACCATAAACAATAGAAATGGTAGGGGTAATGCAAATATCGCAACAATACTTACAATCGGAATATATAGGGATATTAAAAGCAGTACAGCATATACCGCTAATAAAACCGCTCCCTCTGTAATGAGCCTTGTACGTTTCATCCTTTAACCTCTCTTTCCAAAAAGAAAAGCATAGCAAAATGCACAGTAGAGTCTCACTCTACTGTGCATTTCATACGCTATTATTCACCAACATATGGTAAAAGTGCCATTTGACGAGCACGTTTAATTGCAACTGTAAGTTTGCGTTGGTATTTTGCGCTTGTTCCTGTTACACGACGAGGTAAAATTTTACCACGCTCAGAAACGAAACGTTTTAATAAATCAACATCTTTATAGTCGATGCGAGTGATGCCGTTAGAAGTGAAGAAACACACCTTACGACGTTTCGCACGTCCACCTTTGCGTCCTGCCATGTCTATTTCCCTCCATTCTTTGTTAAAAATAACCGATCTATACCATTAGAATGGTAAATCGTCGTCCGAAATATCAATCGGTTGACCTACATTTGAAAATGGATCGTCATTCTTCGTAAATCCAGAGTTACCTGAGTTACCTGAATTACCAGATTGACCAAATGGGTTAGAGCCTTGGTTACCGTAACCAGCTCCTGATGGTTGCTGATTGAATGAACCACGTTGCTCCCCACCGCTATTACGCGGCTCTAAAAATTGTACGCTCTCCGCAAGAACTTCTGTTACATATACACGTTTACCATCTTGTCCCTCATAATTACGAGTTTGAAGACGTCCATCTACGCCTGCTAAGCTACCTTTTTTCAAATAATTCGCCACGTTTTCTGCTTGTTTACGCCATATTACACAATTAATAAAGTCAGCTTCACGCTCACCTTGTTGATTCGCAAATGCGCGATTTACAGCTAACGTGAAAGTAGCTACCGCAACACCATTGGGCGTGTAACGTAAGTCAGGGTCCTTAGTTAAACGACCAACGAGGATAACACGATTCATCAATCGAACCACTCTCCCTATATATCTTAATTATTATTCTTCTTCTTTAACAACGATGTGACGAAGGATATCTTCGTTGATCTTAGCTAAACGATCGAATTCTTTAACAGCTTCTGCATCAGAATTTACGTTTAAGATCATGTAGAAACCGTCACGTAAGTCGTTGATTTCGTAAGCTAAACGACGCTTACCCCACTCTTTCGTGTTAATGATTTCTGCACCATTGTTAGTTAAAACGCCTGCGAAGCGCTCAACTAAAGCTTTTTGAGCTTCTTCCTCCATATTTGGACGGATGATGTACATGATTTCGTACTTTTTCATTACACTTTCACCTCCTTTTGGTCTAAACGGCCCATAATGGGCAAGGAGCAATTAATTATATAGTAATTACTCACGAGTTTAGATTATATCATAGTAAGTTAGATGAATCAACTAACCAATAAATAAAAAACTTGGCAAACATATGACATGTTCACCAAGTTTATACCTCTATTTTTCCTAGGAAATATTGAATTACACGTTAAAGCGGAAGTGCATAACATCTCCATCTTTTACGATATATTCTTTTCCTTCTAAACGCACTTTTCCTGCTTCCTTAGCAGCTGTCATAGAGCCGTTCTCCATTAAATCATCATATGAAACTGTTTCAGCACGAATAAATCCACGTTCAAAGTCTGTATGAATAACCCCAGCACATTGAGGTGCCTTCATGCCTTGTTTGAATGTCCATGCACGTACTTCTTGTACACCAGCTGTGAAATAAGTAGCTAAGCCTAATAAGTCGTACGCAGCACGAATTAACTGGTCTAAACCTGATTCTTCAATACCTAACTCTTCAAGGAATACTTTTTTCTCTTCCTCGTCTAGCTCAGCGATTTCCGATTCAATTTTTGCACAAACAACAATTACTTGTGAATTTTCATTTGCTGCAAATTCTTTTACCATCTTTACATATTCGTTTTCAGATGGATCCATAATATCATCTTCACTTACATTGGCTACGTAAAGCATTTCTTTTGTTGTCAATAAGTGAAGACCTTTAACGATTTTCATTTGTTCGTCTGTAAATTCAACAGTACGAGCTGGTTTACCTGCTTCGAATGCTTCTTTTAAACGGACTAAAATCTCGTGTTCGTATACCGCCTCTTTATCCTTTTGTCTTGCTAATTTTGCTACACGTTCAATACGCTTATCAACAGATTCCAAGTCAGCTAAGATTAGCTCTAAATTAATTGTTTCAATATCATCAATTGGATCTACTTTTCCTGAAACGTGTGTAATATTTTCATCTTCAAAACAACGAACAACTTGGCAAATTGCATCTACTTGGCGAATATGAGATAAGAATTTATTTCCTAGTCCTTCACCTTTACTTGCACCCTTTACGATACCTGCAATATCAGTAAATTCAAATACAGTTGGAACAGTTTTTTTCGGTTCTACTAGTTCCGTTAGTTTATTTAAGCGTTCATCTGGTACTTCTACAATCCCTACGTTCGGATCAATTGTACAGAATGGATAGTTTGCAGATTCTGCTCCCGCTTGTGTAATTGCATTAAATAATGTTGATTTTCCTACGTTTGGCAAACCAACAATCCCAGCCGTTAATCCCATATTTTTCACTCCTATGTCTCAATCTTCCATCATTATAGATAGTAACGAATAAAATGACAAGTTCCCTAAAAGTTCAAAAAAGTAACAGCTGCCTGGAGCAGCTGCTACTTTTTCTCTATTCTTCGTGCTTTACAAGAATTTTTTTCACTTTGCGATCAAACTCTCTTCGAGGAATCATTACCGAATGGCCACATCCCTCGCACTTAATGCGGATATCCATTCCCATACGAATAATTTTCCAACGATTTGCACCACACGGATGGGCTTTCTTCATTTCCACAACATCGTACAAGTTATATTGCTTTTGCTCCACTCTCCAAACTCCCCTCGTCATTAATTTGCTTTTTGATTAACCATCTCTTTACGATTATATAAAACCATATGTGGATATGGAATCTCAATGCCGTGTAAATCAAGGCGATTTTTAATTTCTTTACGAAGCGCTCTAGCGATAGGTGCATGCTGCATCGGTTCTACTTCAGCAATTACACGAAGCACAACTTCAGATGCACCAAGCGTTTGAACACCTAATAATTGCGGTGTTTCTACCATTTGCTCATATTTTTCTGGTAATTCTTCTAATAACTCTTCAATTATTTGCTCTGCACGCGCAATATCACTATCATAGGAAATCGATACATCGACAAATGCAACACTATTACTAACAGAAAAGTTTGTCACTTGTATAATACTTCCATTAGGTAAAATATTGATTTCTCCTGTCCAACTTTTTATCTTAGTTGTACGCAATCCAATTTCTAATACAGCACCTTCAAATTGACCAATGCGTACATAATCACCTACTGAAAATTGATCTTCTAACAAAATAAATGCTCCTGTAATGACATCTTTCACTAAACTTTGAGCACCAAAACCAATTGCTAAACCGACTACTCCAGCCCCTGCTAATAAACCTGCCACATTAATATGGAATACCCCTAAAATCGCAATTAACATAATAAATATAACAACGTATGCTACAATATTTTCAAGCAATTTAGCTATTGTAAGTGTACGACGCTCTGAAATTTGAATTGGTGAGCGATTTCCCATACGAAATGCATTTCTAACAATTGCCCTAGCAATACGAACTACTATTGTACCAAGCACTAAAATAATTACTATTTTTAGTGCGCCCATTCCTATATTAGACCAATCTATGGAATCAAACCATCGTTGTAATAAATTCATGTGTCCCTACCTCCCCGACCAAAATGTCTTTTTATTCATTCTTTATTTTATCAGAAATTCTCCCTATTTCTGATAAAAATTTTATTACAGTATTTTTACTGATTCACTTTGATTGAGGTATAAAATGGCATAAAAATATATATACTAGTACTATTATTTACGGTTTTATAAACGGCTTGCAAAATAATTTTCCATATTAATTTTTTCTTTAATTACCGAGAATTAACATCACAATTACTGAAGCTTTATAAAATAAATTCTACAACCAAAAACTTTTACATTGAATCGTAAAATTTATCAAAAGGATGGATGATTCATGAATATAAGGAATTTCCGATTACCTTTTTTTGAAAAAGAATCGCGAAATATTATGCATCACGATTTAGAAGCTTGTACAATAATTAGTGATTTTCTTCTCTCACATATACCTCTTAGTCCAAATACATCTCTCATCCTAATTTGTATTGGAACAGATCGTTCAACTGGTGACGCACTTGGCCCGTTGGTCGGATCTAAACTAGAACAAATGAACATTCAAAATCTCCACGTATTCGGCACACTTGATGAACCAATTCATGCACTAAATCTCGAGGATAATATTCAGAATATACAAACTTCATTTCCTGATTCTTTTATTATTGCAATTGATGCTTGTCTTGGAAAATCTCAAAACATTGGTTCCATAACTGTTGGTGAAGGGCCTAGTAAACCTGGAGCAGCAATGAATAAAAAATTACCAGAAATCGGCAAGCTACATATACATGGTATCGTAAATTTAAATGGTTTCATGGAGTTTTTTGTCTTACAAAATACAAGATTAAGTCTCGTTATGAAAATGGCAGACGTTATTGCCCAAAGTATAAAGGAAACAGATCAAAAATTATCCGTATTAAAAAAAGCAAACCATCTATAAATAAAAAGATGGTTTGCTTTTCAGTTTTCCCCAGATAATAGTTCTAAAATGCGATTTAAATCTTCTTTATCGAAAAATTCTATTTCAATTTTTCCTTTTTCTTTTTTTGTTTCTTTAATTTTTACACCTGTTCCAAATTTTTCTCTTAACAACGTTTCACGTTCTTCGAAAAATATATTTCGTTCTTGCTTCACTTTCTTTGTTTCACGTGAAACTCGCTGATGCATCTGCTGAACAATTTGCTCTAACTGCCTAACATTTAATCCTTCCTTTTCAATACGCTTCAATAAAGACTTTAGCTGTTCTTCGTCTTTTATTGTAAGTAATGTCCGTCCATGTGCCATGGATAGATTTCCATCTGCAATCATTTCTTGAACAAATGAAGGAAGGGTAAGTAACCGAACATAATTAGCAATATACGGTCTACTTTTTCCAAGACGCTTTGCTAATTGCTCTTGCGTTACATTTAGCTCATCCATTAGCATTTGATATGCCAAAGCTTCTTCCATTGGATTTAAATCTTCACGTTGTAAATTTTCTAACAAGGCAAATTCCATCATTTGCTGTTCATTTAATTCTCGAACGACAGCTGGAACTGTTTCAAGGCGTGCCTCTTTTGCAGCACGGTATCTTCGTTCACCAGCAACAATTTCGTATCCTTTAATACTTTTCCTTACGATCAAAGGTTGTAAAATGCCATGTTCTTTAATAGATGCTGCCAATTCTTGAATTGCTTCTTTTTGAAAGTTTTTACGCGGTTGGTAGGGGTTTGGCCTTAATTCATTTAGTGCAATTTCTTGAATTTTCTCTTCCTCTTTCACATCTAAATCTGGAAAGAACGCATTAATCCCTCTTCCTAATCCTTTAGCCACCAGCAATCACTTCCTCTGCTAAATCTATATATACTTCTGCACCCCTTGATTTAGCATCATACTGCATAATTGGTTTCCCATGACTTGGAGCTTCACTTAAACGAACATTGCGTGGAATAATAGAACGATATACTTTATCTCGAAAATATTTCTTCACTTCATCTATAACCTGAATCCCTAAATTTGTACGTGCATCTAACATCGTTAACAGTACACCTTGAATTGCTAAATTTTTATTTAAGTGCTTTTGTACAAGTCGAACTGTATTTAGTAATTGACTCAACCCTTCCAATGCGTAGTATTCACACTGAACAGGAATAATAACGGAATCCGCTGCCGTTAGTGCATTAATTGTTAATAAGCCTAAAGATGGGGGACAATCAATAATAATATAATCATATTCATTACGAATTGGCTGCAAAGCCCTCTGTAAACGAACTTCCCGGGAAATGGTTGGTACCAGTTCAATCTCAGCACCTGCCAATTGAATTGTAGCAGGTAGAACATCTAAGTTTTCAGTTGCGGTTTTTTGTATAACCCCTTGAACCTCTGCATCTTCTACAAGGACATTATAAATACATTGATCTAACTCCGACTTTTCAATTCCTACACCTGTCGTTGCGTTCCCCTGAGCATCAATGTCAATAAGCAGTACTTTTTTTCCTACCTGTGCCAATCCAGCTCCTAGGTTAACAGACGTTGTTGTTTTTCCTACACCGCCTTTTTGATTAGCAATAGCAATGATTTTTCCCATGATGTCACCTACTTTCAACCTTTCTGTCTTATTCTAAAAATAATTATGTTTATTGTAACATGAAATGAAAATTTTTCTTTTGCATCCTTATTAAACTTCAAAATTTATTCTAAAACTCCTTCTTCATTTAGGAAGAAAAATATAGGAAAAAAGACCTCTCCCAAAGGGTGAGATCTCTATCACATATGAATTATTTTTTTTTAGGAATCTTAATTGTGATCTGATAGTACTCATCAAATTCTTCTTCTTCAGAATTTACGTTCAATCCACTATTTGCAACCATTTGCAAAGATTGTCTAATTGTATTCATCGCAATTCGCATATCACGACTTACCGCTTTCTGTTTTGCCTTACGCTTTGGTTTTACTTCCTCCAGTAGCTTAGCAATACGTTCTTCGGTCTGTTTTACATTCAATTGCTTTTCTACAATTTCCTGTAAAACCTTCAACTGCAATTCTTCATTTTTTAAAGGAATAAGAGCACGAGCGTGACGTTCTGTAATATTCTTTTCTAACAATGCTCGTTTAATTTCTTCAGGCAGCTTTAATAATCGCAACTTATTTGCGATTGTTGATTGTCCTTTTCCTAGCCTCTGTGCTAATGCCTCTTGTGTTAAATTATGTAACTCAATTAGCTTTTGATAAGCAACAGCCTCTTCAATTGCTGTTAACTCTTCACGTTGCAAGTTCTCAATTAGAGCAACAGAAGCTGTTTCCGTATCATTTAAGTTTTTAATAATTGCCGGAACCTTTTCCCAACCTAATTTCGTCGCAGCACGAAAACGTCTTTCCCCGGCAATAATTTCATACTTATCGTCTTCATATTGCCTTATAACAATTGGTTGAATAAGTCCATGTGTACGAATGGTCAAGGCAAGTTCATCAATTCGTGCGTCATCAAAAACTGTACGTGGTTGATAACGATTTGGAATGATATTAGCTATCGGAATTTCTTGTATTTCTTCATGTATCTTTTTATCTATTTCTTCATGGCTTTCGTCTTGTAATTCGAATTCGCTCTCTTTATCTCCAAAGCCAAATAAACGAGAAAACGTATTTTTCATACATATTCCACCACCTTTGGGCCTATTGAATGTCCTACACAGAAATGTTTCCTATGAAACATTTACGTTTTCATTTATATAATTTAATCTTACGTCTAATAAGATTTATTTTTCAATAGGTAATTTATTGGGTGTCCCTGGCTTACGCGGATATTTCTTTGGTGTCTTGCGCTTTTTCACGATTGATAAAATGTTACGTTCACTTTCTTCAAATGGTAATTGGAAAGTAGACATCTCTTTTAGCTCACCGCCAAGCACTTCTAAAGCATACTTACCATTTTCAATCTCTTCATTGGCAGCTGCACCTTTCATAGCGATAAATGTCCCACCTACTTTTACAAGAGGTAAACATAACTCACTCAGTACAGAAAGACGTGCTACTGCACGCGCCATCACGATATCAAACGATTCACGTACACTTTCTTTTTTCCCGAATGTTTCAGCACGATCATGGCAAAATGCAACATCACTTAACTCTAATTTTTGCGCTAAATGATTTAAAAAATTGATGCGTTTTTGCAATGAATCCACAATCGTTACTTTTAAATGCGGGAAACAAATTTTCAATGGAATACTTGGAAATCCAGCACCTGCACCGACATCACAAATAGAAAATGGTTTTGAAAAATCATTATAAAAAGCAGCTGTAATCGAGTCAAAAAAGTGTTTTAAATACACTTCCTCTTTCTCTGTAATAGCTGTTAAATTCATTTTCTCATTCCATTCCACTAATGTTTCAAAGTAGATTTCAAATTGCTCTAATTGCCTAGGAGAAAGGGTAATCCCTCTTTCTCCTAGCATAGATTGAAATTGTTCTATGTTCATCTTGCCATATCTCCTTACTTATTTATTGGTTCGATACTCGCGCAATTTTTCCTTGTTCGATATACACAAGTAAAATGGAAATATCAGCTGGATTTACTCCGGAAATACGGGACGCTTGCCCCATAGACAGAGGACGAACATCTTTTAATTTTTGTCTCGCTTCAGAAGCGATTCCAGAAATTGCATCGTAATCAATGTCGACAGGAATCTTTTTGCTTTCCATTTTCTTCATACGTTCTACTTGTTGTAAGGATTTTTCAATATATCCTTCATACTTAATTTGAATTTCTACCTGCTCTGCGATTTCATCGTGTATTTCCACTTCACTTGGTGCAAGAATGCGAATATGTTCATACGTCATTTCCGGACGACGTAGTAAGTCACTTGCACGTATTCCATCCTTTAATTCACTTCCACCAACACTGCGAATTAATTCTTGCACTTCGGGGCGCGGTTTAATAATAATGCTTTCTAAACGGGATTTTTCTTGATCAATCTGTTCCTTTTTCGCGCTAAAACGCTCATAGCGCTCTTCTGGAATTAAGCCAATTTCATGACCAATTTCCGTTAAACGAAGATCCGCATTATCATGACGCAATAATAAACGATATTCAGCTCGGGATGTTAAAAGACGATATGGTTCATTCGTCCCTTTTGTCACAAGGTCATCAATTAAAACACCAATATAAGCATCTGAACGACCTAAAATAACCTCTTTCTTCCCTAGGGAGCGGCATGCTGCGTTAATTCCAGCCATAATTCCTTGTCCTGCTGCTTCTTCATAGCCAGACGTACCGTTAATTTGACCTGCTGTATATAAGTTTTTAATTTTTTTCGTTTCAAGTGTCGGCCACAGCTGCGTTGGTACAATTGCATCATACTCAATAGCATAACCTGTACGCATCATCTCAACATTTTCTAAACCAGGAATCGTTTTAAGCATTTCACGTTGCACATCTTCCGGTAAGCTTGTTGACAAACCTTGTACATATACTTCCTGTGTATTACGACCTTCCGGCTCTAAGAAAATTTGGTGGCGTGGTTTATCATTAAATCGCACCACTTTATCTTCAATTGAAGGACAGTAACGTGGACCTGTTCCTTTAATCATACCAGAATACATAGCTGAACGATGCAAGTTTCGATCAATTAAACGATGTGTCTCTTCGCTTGTATATGTTAGCCAACATGGAATTTGATCCATAATAAATTTTGTAGTTTCAAAAGAAAATGCACGTGGTTTTTCATCCCCCGGCTGAATTTCTGTTTTACTATAATCAATTGTATTGCTATTCACACGAGGAGGCGTACCTGTTTTAAATCTGACAAGGTCAAAGCCAAGTTCCTCTAAATGTTCAGATAATGTGATAGACGGTTGCTGATTATTTGGACCACTTGAGTACTTCAAATCACCCATAATAATCTCACCACGTAAGAATGTACCAGTTGTAATTACAACTGTTTTCGCTGTATATTCAGCTCCTGATTGTGTAATTACACCTTTACATACATCATCCTCAACAATTAGGCGCTCTACCATTCCTTGACGTAATGTTAAATTTGGCGTTTCTTCAATCGTTTTCTTTAATTCGTGTTGATATGAAAATTTATCTGCTTGTGCACGAAGAGCACGTACAGCAGGACCTTTCCCCGTGTTCAACATACGCATTTGGATGTGAGTTTTATCAATATTACGTCCCATTTCACCGCCTAATGCATCAATTTCTCGTACAACAATCCCTTTTGCTGGTCCACCAACAGAAGGATTACACGGCATAAATGCAACCATATCTAAATTAATTGTTAACATTAATGTTTTTGAGCCCATTCGTGCTGCTGCAAGACCAGCTTCACATCCTGCATGACCTGCACCGATTACTATGACATCGTAAGAACCGGCATTGTATCCCATTATTTATTCCTCCTAAGATCATCTATCCTTCTAAAATACCTATATGTTATTTTCCTAAACAAAATTGAGAAAACAATTGATCGATTAGGCTTTCATGGACAGTATCACCAGTAATTTCACCAAGTATTTCCCACGTTCTTGTTAGATCAATTTGAACCATATCAATTGGAACACCGTTCTCTATCGCCTCAATAGCATCTCCAATTGTCTTTTCCGCTTGTGTTAATAAACCGATATGTCTTGCATTAGAAACATACGTCATATCTGCCGACTCAATTGTTCCTTCAAAGAATAGATCTGCTATCGCCTTTTCTAGCTCATCTACGCCTTTTTCCTCAATTAGGGACGTTGTAATCATACGATTTTTACCTGATAATTCTGTAACACGTTCCATATCAATTTGCTTTGGTAAATCTGTTTTATTTACAATAACAATAAAGTCTTTTCCTTGAACCGCACGGAATAATTCTTCATCTTCAGTCGTTAATGCTTCACTATAGTTTACTACAATTAGAACTAAATCAGCTTGCCCCATCATCTCTTTTGATCGCTCTACACCAATTCGTTCAACGACATCTTCCGTTTCACGGATCCCCGCCGTATCAATAAGTTTAAGTGGTACACCACGAACATTAACGTACTCTTCAATGACATCACGCGTTGTGCCTGCTATATCCGTCACAATCGCCTTTTTCTCTTGAACGAGGCTATTTAATAACGAAGATTTCCCAACGTTTGGTCTTCCAATAATTGCCGTTGCAATTCCTTCTCGTAAAATTTTCCCTTGCTTAGATGTCTCCAATATTTTTTTAATTTCGCCACGAACATGTGTGGCTTTTTCAATTAAAATATTGTGCGTCATTTCTTCTACATCATCGTATTCTGGATAATCTATATTCACTTCTACATGAGCTAATGTTTCTAAAATCTCTTGACGAAGACGACCAATTAATTTAGATAATCGCCCTTCCATTTGATTAATTGCTACGTTCATCGCTCGATCTGTTTTCGCACGAATCAAATCCATTACAGCTTCCGCTTGCGACAAGTCAATACGCCCATTTAAAAATGCGCGCTTTGTAAATTCACCTGGCTCGGCCAAACGTACTCCTTGAGCCAAAATAAGTTGTAATACTTTATTTACAGAAACAAGACCACCGTGACAATTGATTTCTACAATATTTTCACGGGTAAATGTCTTTGGCGCTCGCATAATTGACACCATTACTTCTTCGATTACTTGATCTGTATCTAAATCAACAATATGACCGTAGTGAATCGTATGAGAAGAAACTGTCGTTAAATCTTTCCCTTTAAAAATGCGATTGACCTTTTCAATCGCATCCTCTCCACTTACTCGAACAATGGCAATTGCCCCTTCTCCAAGTGCCGTGGAAATTGCAGCAATTGTATCAAAATCCATGTCCTTTCACCTCGCTTGCTTATTTCTCTCTATTTCAACATGATTTTTACCTTCACTAAACTATTAGGATACCATAACGAACCTATCTACAAAAGAATAATAACTCATTTTATTATGTCCTCATGTAAAAAACACTAAACTTATTCACAGTGGATAAGTTTAGTGTTTTTAATTATCCACAAGAAAAAACCGGCACTCATATGAGTAACCGGTTATTTGGAAGATATTACAACATGTCGATGGGGTTCTTTACCTTCAGAAGTTGTAATTACATTTGGATGATTGGATAATGCTTGATGGATAATTTTTCTCTCAAAAGAGGGCATTGGTTCTAGCACAACATTTTTTTTAGTTACCATTACCTGCTTTGCTAACCGATAAGAAAGCGATTCTAACGTATCTTTTCTCTTACTACGATAGTTTTCAGCATCAATTGTGATACCGATATATTGCTTTGTACTACGATTCGCAACAAGTTTTGTTAAATATTGTAAAGAATTTAATGTATGTCCTCTTTTTCCAATCAATATTCCCACATTTTTACCAGAAAGTGTAAATTCAATTTCTCGACCTTTTACATTTTTCGTAATCATCACATCCACACCCATTTCCTGAACAACACTTTGTAAGTATCGCTCAGCTTCTTGGATGGGATCTTTCTTCACTACAACTTCTACAATAGCTGGACGATTCCCTATAAATCCTAGAAATCCTCTCTTACCCTCATCAACAACATTCACATCTACTTGATCCCTTGAAACCTTTAATTGTCTTAAAGCATCTTGTACTGCCAGCTCGACTGTTTGTCCTTTAGCAGTAATTATACTCACTTGCTTGATCCTCCTGCCTTACTAGCCTTAATTTCTGGCCCTTTGATCATATACATTTGAGCGATACCAAAGATGTTACCAACTACCCAGTATAGAGATAATGCTGCCGGGAAGTTAATTGCAAAGATTAAAATCATAATTGGCATAAGCCATAGCATCATTGCCATTTGTGGATTTTGTCCAGCAGTACCTGCCATAGCAACCTTTTGCTGAATAAATGTTGTGATTGCCGCAACAACTGGAAGGATATAGTACGGATCTGCCTGTCCTAAATCAAACCATAAGAATGTATGTTTACTAATCTCTTCCGTTCTCATAATCGCATGATAAAATGCGAATAAAATCGGCATTTGAACAAAGATTGGTAAACAACCTGCTAACGGGTTTACACCATTCTTTTGATACAACTGCATCATTTCTTGTTGCAGCTTTTGCTGTGTTGCTTGATCTTTAGAGCTATACTTCTCTTTTAATTTCACCATTTCTGGTTGCAGTGCTTGCATTGCTTTCGTACTCTTCGTTTGTTTAATCATTAATGGTAATAACGCAAAACGAATAATAAGAGTCGTAACAACAATCGCTAAACCATAATTACTACCAAATAAGTTTGCAAAATATGTGATTAACTGAGAAAGCGGGTATACGAAATATTCATTCCAGATCCCTGTGCTTTTCGGTGTAATCGGCTGATTCACTTCACTACAGCCCGCAGTGATCGCCATTAAAGCAATAACCATGGCTAGTAAGCCTATCTTCTTTTTCACAGCCTGCTCCTCCTTGTTTCGGTATGTATATAGTGTAATTCATTTCCCTTTTCCTACGCTACTTGTTTGTAATTTTAATACCAGAGCGCTTAAAGGCATGAATTAAGCTTTTCTTCAATTGTTCATATGTCATATCTGCACAAGGCTTCCTTGCTATTATAACAAAATCTTTTCCAGAATCTATCTCATCTTTTAATTCTGCAATCGATTGGCGAATCATACGCTTAATTCGATTACGCACTACTGCATTTCCCAACTTTTTGCTAACAGAAAGACCAATGCGAAAGTATGGTTGCTCCGCTTTTTCAAGTTGATACACCACAAACTGACGATTTGCATTTGATTTTCCATTTTGAAAAACAGCCTGAAATTCATCATTTTTCTTTATACGATTCTTTTTCTTCATATCAATTGACACTCCTGTATTTCATCAGCGGAAATTCATTATTACTAGAAAAAAAGACCACTGAACGATCAGTGGTCTACGCAGATAATACTTTTCTTCCTTTACGACGACGAGCTGCTAGCACTTTACGTCCGTTCGCTGTGCTCATACGGCTGCGGAAACCATGTACTTTGCTGCGCTTACGTTTATTTGGTTGGTAAGTTCTTTTCATTATATGACACCTCCCTGAGGAATATCTGTTAAAGACAGTCTTATAAATTATAGTTAATCAACTAGGAAAATGTCAATGGTTCTCCAAATTTTCATCAAATATTCATTTTGAACCTATTCACAATTTTTTTCACAGCTGTTTTATTTCTTTGTGGATAATGTATTTTTCATTTTTTTATATCCACAAATTATTTTTTCGTTTTTACACAGTATATCGTGTTGTGGACAAGTTTATTCCACAAGGTATTGATTTTGTGGATAACTTTTTGAAATTCATTGCTATCGCTATCTTTTTTTGATATTATAGTTGTGTTTTCACCTTGAACAAGTTTTCCACACTTGTATTTTATCCACAAATTGTGCATAACATGTGGACAGTTATAATCACATGTGGGTAAATAGTTGTCCACATGTGTATTTTTTGTCGAAAACTCTATCTCGTATACAAACGACGTTTTTAGGTTTTAAAATACGTTTCGTATAAATATACATTAATTATTTTTAAGGTTGTACAATCGTTGCACAACCTTATTCTTTTACCATCTTTGTAAAGGAGGGACACCTTTGGAAAATATCTCTGATTTATGGAATAGTGCTTTGAAAGAACTAGAAAAAAAGGTGAGTAAACCAAGTTATGAGACATGGTTGAAATCAACCATGGCACATGCTTTGAAAAAAGATGTATTAACGATTACAGCTCCAAATGAATTTGCTCGTGACTGGCTAGAATCTCATTATTCAGAGCTCATTTCAGAAACACTCTATGATTTAACAGGAGCAAAACTAGACATTCGCTTTATTATTCCCCAAAGTCAAACTGAAGAGGAGATTGACTTTCCTCCTGCTAAAAAGAAAAGAACAAATGATGAGTCTAATCACTTACCACAGAGCATGTTAAATCCAAAATACACGTTTGATACATTTGTTATTGGCTCTGGGAACCGTTTTGCTCATGCAGCTTCATTAGCAGTCGCTGAAGCACCAGCAAAAGCATATAACCCGCTATTTATTTACGGGGGAGTTGGGCTTGGAAAAACACACTTAATGCATGCAATTGGACATTATGTCATTGAGCATAATCCGAATGCCAAAGTCGTTTATTTATCATCAGAAAAATTTACAAATGAATTTATTAACTCAATTCGTGATAATAAAGCCGTCGATTTCCGTAATAAATATCGTAATGTCGATGTCTTACTTATAGATGATATTCAATTCCTTGCTGGAAAAGAACAAACACAAGAAGAGTTCTTCCATACATTTAATGCACTACATGAAGAAAGCAAGCAAATTGTTATCTCAAGCGATCGACCACCAAAAGAGATTCCAACATTAGAAGATCGCCTTCGTTCCCGTTTTGAGTGGGGGCTTATTACAGATATTACGCCGCCAGATTTAGAAACAAGAATTGCGATTTTACGAAAAAAGGCGAAAGCGGAAGGCCTTGACATCCCAAATGAAGTCATGCTCTATATTGCAAATCAAATTGACTCGAACATTCGTGAACTAGAAGGTGCACTTATTCGAGTTGTTGCTTATTCATCTCTAATAAATAAAGATATCAATGCCGACTTAGCTGCTGAAGCACTTAAAGATATTATTCCAAATTCTAAACCAAAGATTATTTCTATTTATGATATTCAAAAGGCAGTTGGAGATGTTTTTCAAGTTAAATTAGAGGACTTTAAAGCAAAAAAGCGCACAAAATCAGTCGCATTTCCTCGCCAAATTGCAATGTATCTATCACGTGAGTTAACAGATTCATCTTTACCTAAAATTGGCGAAGAATTTGGCGGACGTGACCATACAACCGTCATCCATGCGCACGAAAAAATTTCAAAGCTATTAAAAACCGATACACAACTGCAAAAACAAGTTGAAGAAATCAATGATATTTTAAAGTAGTAGCTGAATAGTGTGAATAACTTTCCTTGTTTTACGCACAGTCTATCCACATGTAGATAGACTGTTTTTCCGTCTCTAAATGGAGTTATCCACATATCCACAAGACCTATTACTATTACTACTATTTTTTATCTTTATTAAATAAATAAAATTTTATACTTGCCGGAGGTTTTCGCTATGCGTTTTACAATTCAAAAAGACTACCTTGTAAGAAGTGTACAAGATGTAATGAAGGCAGTTTCCTCTCGTACAACAATTCCAATTCTTACAGGAATTAAAGTTGTAGCAACTGAAGAAGGTGTTACATTAACAGGAAGTGACGCTGATATTTCGATTGAATCTTTTATCCCAGTTGAAGAAAACGGAAAAGAAATTGTTGAAATTGCACAATCAGGGAGTATTGTTTTACAAGCAAAATATTTTAGTGAGATTGTAAAAAAATTACCAAAAGACACAGTGGAAATTTCTGTGGAAAATCATTTTATGACAAAAATAAAATCTGGAAAATCAGAGTTTAATTTAAATGGTTTAGATTCTGCTGAATATCCATTATTACCGCAAATTGAGGAACATCATGTATTTAAGATCCCTACAGATTTACTAAAACATATGATTCGTCAAACTGTATTTGCTGTTTCAACTTCAGAAACTCGTCCAATCTTGACAGGTGTAAACTGGAAGGTATATAACAGCGAACTCACTTGCATTGCAACAGATAGTCATAGACTAGCACTTCGTAAAGCGAAGATTGAAGGTCATACAATTTCTGATGAGTTTCAAGCAAATGTTGTTATCCCTGGTAAAAGTTTAAATGAATTGAGCAAAATTCTAGATGAGTCTGAAGAAATGGTAGATATCGTTATTACGGAGTATCAAGTATTATTCCGAACGAAACATTTATTATTCTTCTCAAGATTGTTAGAAGGGAATTACCCAGATACAACACGTCTAATTCCAGCAGAAAGTAAAACGGACATATTTGTAAATACAAAAGAATTTTTACAAGCAATTGATCGTGCTTCTTTACTAGCAAGAGATGGTCGTAATAATGTTGTAAAATTATCGACGTTAGAAGAGCAAATGCTAGAGCTTTCTTCGAATTCACCAGAAATCGGGAAAGTAGTAGAGGAAGTTCAATGCGAAAAAGTAGAAGGGGAAGAATTAAAAATCTCCTTTAGTGCAAAATATATGATGGACGCATTAAAAGCATTAGACAGTACAGAAATTAAAATTAGTTTTACTGGAGCGATGAGACCATTCTTAATTCGCACAGTAAATGATGATTCCATCATCCAATTAATTTTACCAGTTCGTACTTACTAAGTAAGAGTTGAGGGTTGCTAGTTTAAATGTGCTAGTGGCCCTTATTTGATTTTCCGGGTATTACTTTCCTAATGCTAGTTTATTTAGTACAATGAAAGAATGAACACTTTCAGAAAGTGAGCGATTTTATGAAACGTATTAAGATTTCAACTGAGTACATTACACTAGGACAATTTTTAAAGTTAGCGGATGTAATTGATACAGGTGGCGCTGTTAAGTGGTTCTTACAAGAGTACGAAGTGTATGTTAATCAAGAGCTTGAAAATAGAAGAGGCCGAAAGTTGTATGCAAATGATATTGTTGAAATTCCGGGGAACGGAACATTTCAAGTTCAAGCATAAAGGGGGAGCCCTTTGTATATTACAGAAATACAATTAAAAAATTATCGCAATTATGAATATCTAGATCTTTCCTTTGAGGATAAAGTGAATGTAATTATTGGTGAAAATGCTCAAGGGAAAACGAATTTGATGGAAGCTATTTATGTATTAGCGATGGCCAAATCTCATCGAACTTCGAACGATCGTGAACTTATCCGGTGGGATGAGGATTATGGTAAAATAAAAGGTAGATTACAAAAGCGAAACAGTTCCTTGTCTTTAGAATTAAATATTTCTAAAAAAGGGAAGAAGGCAAAATTAAATCAACTAGAACAACAAAAGTTAAGCCAATATATTGGTGAAATGAATGTTGTTATGTTTGCCCCAGAAGATTTAAATCTTGTAAAAGGAAGCCCTCAAGTACGAAGACGCTTTTTAGATATGGAACTGGGACAAATAGCTCCTGTCTATTTGTATGAATTAAGTCAATATCAGAAAGTGCTCACGCAGCGAAATCACTTGCTTAAAAAAATGCAAGGGAATAGTAAAAATGAGGAAACGATGTTGGATGTATTTACACTACAACTCATTGAACATGGTACAAAAATTTTGCAAAAGCGTTTTGAGTTTCTGCATTTACTACAAGAATGGGCTGGTCCAATTCATCGTGGTATTAGTAGAGGATTAGAAGAACTAGAAATAGTCTATAAACCGAGCGTAGATGTATCAGAATCAATGGATTTGTCGAAAATAAAAGAAGTATACTATGAAAGTTTTCAATCTGTGAAACAACGTGAAATTTTCCGTGGTACAACTTTAATTGGTCCTCATCGTGACGATTTACAATTCTTCGTTAATGGTAAAAATGTTCAAGTCTTTGGTTCCCAAGGACAACAACGAACAACCGCACTTTCCCTAAAGTTAGCTGAAATTGAATTGATTTATTCAGAGGTTAAGGAATATCCAATCCTCTTATTAGATGATGTATTATCAGAGTTAGATGATTATCGTCAATCACATCTGTTAAATACAATTCAAGGAAAAGTGCAAACATTTGTGACAACGACGAGTGTCGACGGGATTGAACACGAAACATTGAAGCAAGCGAAAACAATTCATGTGACGAACGGCACGGTAGATTGTGAAATAGACAGAACATAATTTCTGTTTAAATGGAAAAGTAGGTGATCTTTGTGTCAATGGAACAAAAGCAAATGCAGGAAAATTCGTATGATGAAAGCCAAATACAGGTGCTTGAGGGACTGGAAGCAGTTCGAAAGCGTCCGGGTATGTATATTGGATCTACAAGTGGAAAAGGTCTCCATCATCTTGTATGGGAAATCGTAGATAATAGTATTGATGAAGCGTTAGCAGGATACTGTGATGAAATTAACGTTAGCATCGAAGAAGACAATAGCATTCGTGTGACGGATAATGGTCGTGGTATTCCAGTTGGTATACAGGAAAAAATGGGACGTCCTGCTGTAGAGGTTATTATGACCGTACTCCACGCAGGTGGTAAATTTGGCGGTGGCGGTTATAAAGTTTCGGGTGGTTTGCATGGTGTAGGTGCATCTGTTGTAAATGCTCTATCAACAGAGTTAGAAGTATTTGTACATCGTGAAGGTAAAATTCATTACCAAAAGTATGAAAGAGGTATTCCGGTTGCGGATTTAAAAGTAATTGGTGAAACAGATCATACAGGAACAGTAACTCGTTTTAAGCCAGACCCAGAAATTTTCAAAGAAACTACGGAATACGATTTTGATACATTAGCAACTCGTATGCGTGAACTAGCATTTTTAAATCGTAATATTAAATTAACAATTGAAGATAAACGCGAAAATAAGCAAAAGAAAGAATTCCATTATGAAGGTGGGATTAAATCTTATGTTGAGCATTTAAACCGCTCGAAACAACCGATTCATGAAGAACCTGTATATGTAGAGGGCTCGAAAGATGGAATTCAAGTTGAAGTTTCTCTTCAATATAACGAAGGTTATACAAACAATATTTATTCATTTACAAATAATATTCATACGTATGAAGGCGGTACACATGAGGTTGGTTTCAAGACTGCCCTAACGCGTGTAATAAATGATTATGGTCGAAAAAATAATATCTTAAAAGATGCTGATAGTAACCTAACAGGTGAAGATGTACGTGAAGGGTTAACAGCAATTGTTTCTATTAAACATCCGAATCCACAGTTTGAAGGCCAAACGAAAACAAAGCTTGGAAATAGTGAAGCGAGAACGATTACAGAGTCTGTTTTCTCAGAAGCGTTCGAAAAGTTTTTACTAGAGAATCCAAATGTTGCCCGTAAAGTTGTAGAAAAAGGAACAATGGCAGCACGTGCACGTGTAGCAGCAAAGAAGGCGCGTGAATTAACACGCCGAAAGAGTGCGCTGGAAGTATCTAGTTTACCAGGGAAGCTTGCGGACTGCTCTTCTAAAGATCCTTCGATTAGTGAAATTTACATCGTAGAGGGTGACTCAGCGGGAGGTTCTGCAAAACAAGGACGTGATCGCCATTTCCAAGCGATTTTACCACTAAAGGGTAAAATTATTAACGTTGAAAAGGCACGATTAGATAAAATTTTATCTAACGATGAAGTACGTACGATCATTACGGCGATTGGTACAAATATCGGCGGGGATTTTGATATTGAAAAAGCCCGCTATCATAAAGTTATTATTATGACCGATGCTGATGTCGATGGTGCGCATATCCGTACTCTATTATTAACGTTCTTCTATCGTTATATGCGTCAAATCATTGAACATGGTTATATATATATTGCACAACCACCATTGTTTAAAGTGCAACAAGGGAAAAAGATTCAATATGCTTACAACGATAAAGAGCTTGAAAAGATATTAGCAGAGTTACCAGCTCAGCCGAAACCGGGTATTCAGCGTTACAAAGGTCTTGGGGAAATGAATCCAACTCAATTATGGGAAACGACAATGGACCCAGAAGTACGTTCATTACTTCAAGTTTCTCTGCAAGATGCAATTGAAGCGGATGAAACGTTTGAAATTTTAATGGGTGATAAAGTAGAGCCGCGACGTAACTTTATCCAAGAAAATGCAAAATACGTGAAAAACCTTGATATTTAAGTGATGACAGGAATCTGAGTGTTCCTGTCTTCTACATATAAATCAATGTATGTGTAACGGAAATGTAAGAGGAGGTGCTAGTTGATGTCAGACAATCAACAACAAGCACGAATTCGAGAGGTTAATATTAGTCATGAAATGCGTACCTCATTTTTAGATTACGCAATGAGTGTTATCGTATCTCGTGCACTACCAGATGTTCGTGATGGATTAAAACCTGTGCATCGCAGGGTTTTATATGCAATGAATGATTTAGGGATTACTGCTGATAAAGCATATAAAAAATCAGCGCGTATTGTCGGTGAAGTAATTGGTAAGTATCACCCGCACGGTGATTCAGCTGTTTATGAGACAATGGTACGTATGGCGCAAGATTTTAGTCAACGTTATATGCTGGTTGATGGCCACGGTAACTTCGGTTCTATCGACGGTGATTCAGCAGCGGCAATGCGTTATACAGAAGCGAGAATGTCTAAGATTTCTATGGAATTATTGCGTGATATTACGAAAAATACAATAGATTACCAAGATAACTATGATGGTTCTGAGAGAGAACCAATTGTATTACCTGCACGCTTTCCTAACCTGTTAGTGAATGGTACAACAGGTATTGCTGTTGGTATGGCAACAAATATCCCACCACATCAGCTTGGTGAAGTAATTGATGGCGTACTAGCATTAAGTCATAATCCTGAGATTACAATTGCTGAGTTGATGGAGTATATTCCAGGTCCAGATTTTCCTACAGCGGGTCTCATTTTAGGAAGAAGTGGAATTCGAAGAGCATATGAAACAGGTCGTGGCTCAATCACGCTACGTGCAAAAGTTGAAATCGAGGAAAAAGCAAACGGAAAACAAGCAATTATTGTAACAGAGCTACCTTATCAAGTTAATAAAGCTCGATTAATTGAAAAAATTGCAGAGTTAGTTCGTGATAAAAAAATTGAAGGCATTACAGATTTACGTGATGAATCAGATCGAAATGGTATGCGTGTTGTTATGGAAGTACGTCGTGATGCAAATGCCAATGTACTATTAAATAATTTATATAAACATACAGCACTGCAAACAAGTTTTGGTATTAATATGTTGTCGCTCGTGAACGGAGAGCCACAAGTATTAAACTTAAAACAAACTTTATACCATTATTTGGAGCATCAAAAGGTAGTAATTCGTAGACGTACTGCTTATGAATTAGAAAAGGCAGAAGCACGTGCTCATATTTTAGAAGGGTTACGAATTGCCTTAGATCATCTTGATGAAGTAATTACTTTAATACGTAGTTCGAAAACTGCTGATATTGCTAAGCAAGGATTGATGGAACGTTTCGGTTTAAGCGAGAAACAAGCGCAAGCAATTTTGGATATGCGCCTGCAACGCTTGACAGGATTAGAGCGTGAAAAGATCGAGCAAGAATATCAAGACTTAATGAAGTTAATTGCTGAATTAAAAGCAATTCTAGCAGATGAAGAAAAGGTTCTTGAAATTATTCGTGAAGAATTAACGGAAGTAAAAGAACGATTTAATGATGAGAGACGAACAGAAATTACGATTGGCGGCATGGAATCTATTGAGGATGAAGATTTAATCCCAGAGCAAAATATCGCTATCACACTTACTCATAATGGTTACATTAAACGATTACCAGCTTCTACGTACAAAACACAGAACCGTGGGGGACGTGGTGTACAAGGAATGGGTACGAACGATGATGACTTTGTTGAGCACTTATTGACAACGTCTACACATGATCATATTTTATTCTTCACAAACAAGGGTAAAGTATACCGTACAAAAGGATATGAAATTCCAGAGTATAGTCGTACGGCAAAAGGTATACCAATTATTAACTTGTTGGAAGTAGATAAAGGTGAGTGGGTCAATGCCATTATTCCAATTCGTGAATTTGGTGATGATCAATTCTTATTCTTTACAACAAAACAAGGTATTTCTAAGAGAACGCCTCTTTCATCATTTGCAAATATACGCACGAATGGTTTAATTGCAATTTCTCTTCGTGAAGAGGATGAAGTAATCTCTGTACGCTTAACATCTGGTGATAAGGATATTATCGTTGGAACAAGTAACGGTATGTTAATCCGTTTCAATGAGCAAGATGTGCGTTCTATGGGACGTAATGCAGCGGGTGTAAAAGCTATTACGCTAGGTGATGAAGATCAAGTTGTAGGTATGGAAATTGTTGAAGAAAATATGAATGTTTTAATTGTAACGAAAAATGGTTACGGAAAACGTACACCAGTTGAGGAATACCGCTTGCAAAGTCGTGGCGGTAAGGGTCTGAAAACATGTAACATTACAGATAAAAACGGTAAGTTAGTAGCAGTTAAATCTGTAACGGGTGAAGAAGATATCATGTTAATTACGGCTGCAGGTGTTATTATTCGTATGCCAGTCGACCAAATTTCTCAAATGGGACGTAATACGCAAGGTGTTCGCTTGATTCGTTTGGAAAATGAACAAGAAGTAGCAACGGTAGCGAAAGCGCAAAAAGAAGACGATGAAGAAGAGGGAAGCGAAGAAACTTCTGAAGAATAAGAGTGGGGATTTTCCCGCTCTTATTTTTTTTAGAATAACACTTGCATAGCAGCGGGAAAGTCTATATAATAGGCAGAGTCAGCAAATGAGAGATACGAGTTATCGAAAAAAACTTGTTGACGAAAACAATATATTATGTTATATTATAAAAGTCGCTGAAACGCGATGTTGAACTTTGAAAACTAAACGAAACAAACAACGTGAAACGTCAATTTTTATTTTAGATGCTAGACAAACTAACTTTATTGGAGAGTTTGATCCT
>NZ_JAGDQK010000037.1:0-86066 GCF_017498755.1 Bacillus sp. XF8
TCCAAAAAAGGCTTAACCATCGAGCTCCGATTGAATATCGAATCTCGATGGCTGCATAGTCTTTTTTTACAGCTGTCTACTTGACGGGGGTAAGACCAACCAGTCTGTCCAAAATCAAAAAAGTTCATCCACCAAGTGTTTGGGATTATAGCATAAAATACGATTCCATTGGGAATCTACTATTCTCCGTGTTATTCTTTATATATTTGCACCAGAACCGAAAATATAATTAAAATGTCAGCTACATGACTCCTCTTATCATCAAAATAAAAGGAATCAAAAATGCTACCACATTTAATATTATCCCAATTTTCGCTCCAGTATTTTTATCTACTTTATAGGACAAAACAGCTAAGATTAATCCAATTGGACAAAGCAATATAGGTAAAAAAATAGAGACTCCAAAAAAAACAGTTATAATAACTGTGTTTGTAACATTAACAATAAATAAAATCAATAAAACTGGTATTAAAATCGATATAATTGTACCTACTCTATTTTTTATCATAATATCCTCTTTTTTAATTTAAATAAAATATATTTATTACATAACAATATTTTTATCTATCCTTCAATATGTATCTTTGAAATATTATTTACTCATAAAACGCTAAAAATACTTTTTATTTTCCGTTATATGTAAGCCTGACATTCTGACCATGTAATTTTGAAAGGGTTTTAAATTGTATATTTTTCATCAAATGCAAGTTATAATTTTTTTTGAAGAGCGATCTGTAAGTCCCATTGAAATATGTGGTAACTTTGCATAGGCTAAGAAATGTATATTCGAAAAGAGATAATGCACTTAATAAAAGTGTTCTTATCTCTTTTTTACTTTATGTGGTGGCAAGTCATCGTATCAAGTTAAAACTTTAAAATACCATCATAATGAAAGTTTTTTGTCTCTTATAGTAACGAAGCCAAACAGATTCTATACTTCAATCTCTATTCTTACCTACCATTGTTAATGTAACGGGTTTATTCATCTTAATCCCTCCATGATAAATAAGAAAATACAAAAAGGGCTTCCCATCCAAAAAATGACGAGAAACCCCGTGGTGCCACCTTCATTAGTTGCTGTTTACAACTCACTTGTTCGTATCATTTTTAATACGGTTCTTTTGTAACGGAGGAACATCTGTCAAAGCCTACTCCTTCTGTTTCGGTTTGAAGCTCCAAAGCCCATTCCATATTCTTCACACATTGATTTTCACCAACCATCAGCTCTCTGGAGTGTTCCCAATATGTACTCTTCTTTGTCATCGCTGTTCACTTTTTTGAATTTATATGGTTTACTAATATTTTACATATTTTTTGTGAAATTTCAATCTTTAGAAAATCTATTATTCATTAACTTTGCCACAGAACCTACAAAACAGTTTCTTTCCTTATTGATATAAGGAAGTCTTAATTCAGTTTATGAACTGATATTTTGTTTTTCTAAAATTACTGGTTTTTGCTTCATACTTTGATGTATCATATTAAACAAAACAGAAGCCACAATTCCTATTGCTAGATATATAAACCAGCTCCAATAAATATGATTAAATTTATTTAACCAGGCTCCAAGATAATTTCCTAAGGATCCACCAAAGGCCCAACAAGCTTGAAACATTCCAAAAAACAACCCAGCAGGTTTGTTAGCACTAAATTGTGCCACTGTCATTTCAGCCCCTGGCAGTGTCAGTGTTTCTCCTAAAGTGTAAAGAAAAACACAAAATAGCATCCAATAAATAGATGGAACAAGAGGAATCATTCCGATTGCTGCTCCCATGATTAAAACGCCCAATTTCACCATAATCATAGGGTCTTGATTAATAAATAATTTTCTTAAAAAGAACATTAAGAGTAATCCTGAAACCCCATTGATTATAAAGATAGAACTTACCAATTGTTTATTTCCAGAGAGATCATATGCTTTAATTGGAAATGAAATGTTCAATTGAGCAAACATAATCCAAAATAAAGGCATTATACAAATAAATAGTACAAATAATTTATTGGAGACGCCAGCTTTCAAACTTGATAATATTTTTTGAGTATCCTTAATAGTTCTAGGATATTTACTACGATATATATAAAGAACAAAAGATAAAACTAACATAGCAATACCTGCAATAGTAAATGGATAAACTGGGTTAAACTTAACTAATACTGCTCCAACTAATGGACCGATAATTACTCCTGCATTAAGCATTTGGTTAAAGTAAGTAAATGTTTTTTTTCGAACCTCTTCTCTTTGTGATGTAAAAAAAGAAGTAACAGAAGGATCAAACAATGCTCCTCCAAATCCAATCAAAAATGCTGCAATGGTTACAGACCAGAAACTATTAGCGAAAATAAACGCCCCAAACCCTAATGCTCTTATTAGTACTCCTACAATTACATTTATCGTATGACTTACGCGATCACCCATAAAACCTGTCAATACCGGTAGTCCACGCTGTGAAACGAGAATTGTAGTTAAAATAGTCCCCACTTCCCAAGAAGTAAAGTGGAGATCATTTGTTAAATATAGTGCTAAAAAGGGCATAATCATAAAACTTCCTGTATTCATAAATAACACAGCTGTCAGTAATACCTTGATGGAAACAGGAATTTTTTCATTATTCATTTATTTTACCACCTTCCTTTTTTCATCTAAATTTCGTAGAAATTTCTCTCTTTTAACAACAGCTCTTTCATGAAGACCACTTAATATTTTAGAACTTTCATCAAATGCTTCTACTTCGAATAAAAGTTTATTTTTATTAACCTCGATTAATTTAGAATTAATTGTTATTTTTTCGTTAAGTAGGGATGGAGCTAAATGCTTCATCTCATAATGCCCCAGTCCTAGGGACATATAATTTTCCTCAATTTGATCTTTAATAGCGTCCATACATGATACTTCTGCTAACCAAAGTAAAACAGGTGTTGCTAGTACTTCTACATCATTTTCCCAATTGTTTGCTAAATCCTTTTCCTTAACTATATATTCATATTTACCCATAGAATCAATTTGAAAGTTCATATTCCATGTCCTCCTCTTTAGAAAGTTTATTTAATTGTTGGAAAATGTTAATCCTTTGAATATCACTTGTACCACCAGCTATTACAGTGCCGAATGCATCACAGAATTTACGGGATATTTCGCCTTTCATATATCCTTTATGTCCATGTAATCGAATAGCATTCTCAGTATTTTTGTATAAGCCTTCACTACCCACTAATTTTGCAAGAGAACACATCATAGATGCTTCGGGATCATCATTAATTAGTTTTTGAAGTGCGCCATACGAAGTCCAACGACTTGATTCCATATTAACTTTTATTTCAACAAGTAACCTTTGAATATATTGCTTATCAATAATTGGTGATTTAAAAGCAGTACGTTCTTTAGCATAATTCATACATTCTTCTAAAATATGCTCTGAGTAACCAGCGGAAATTAATCCATATAATAATCTATCTAGTGAGATCATGTTATAGAGTGTATTTAGACCATCACCTTTATCTCCAAGGATATTTTTTCCTTCAACCTTAACATTTGATAAGATAATATCGCCTGTTGGACTTGTATGATTCCCTAACATATCTTCTGCTGGTTCAAAACTTAAACCTTCATATTCTCTCTCAACAATAAACAATGTAATATCTTTTTCTCCGAGTTTTGGAATACGCCCAACAATAACCATAATGTCAGCTACAGGTGCATTTGTAATATGAGCTTTTCTACCATTTAAGAGATAGAAGTTATCATATTTTTCTGCAGATGTCTTAATTCTGGCTACATCTGAGCCTCCAGTTTGTTCAGTAATTGCAGTTGCACCTACAGAATAGTTCATTAGTTTCGGTAAAAATAATTTCTTTTGCTCTTCCGATCCATAATTTAATAAAACTCTTATACATCCAATGTGAGCAATTGTTGAGAGAAGAAACCCAAAATCTTTTGCAGTCTTAGATAACCCTTCTAAAGCTGCAGCAAATTCCCACCAACTCTGACCTAAGCCGCCATATTCTATTGGTACTGGGATACGCCATAGATTGGCATCCGAGACTTTTTTCCAACTTTCGAAGTCGAATTGATGATTCCAATAATTCTCTTCCGTTTTTTCAGATATTAAGTGGCCTAATTTTTTGAACTCCTCAATATATTTTAATTGTTTTTCATTCCAATTCATTTCCATTATTTATCCCCTCTTCTACTAAGTATTTTTCTAACATTGTCATTGATTTTGTTAATATATTAAATAATTCATCGATTTCCTCTTTTGATATGGTAAATGGTGGAGCAACTAAAAAAGCATCTCCTTCTGAATAATTAATCATATTTTTCACGGGATAAATTAATAATCCATTTTCTAAAGCAATATCCACTATAATATCCGCAATATTAAGACTTCTCGAAAAAGGGGTTCGTTTCTCTCTATTTGAAACTAATTCTACTCCCCACAATAGTCCTTTCCCTCTGACATCCCCAATACATTCAAATTTATTTTTTAATTCGTTTAATTTCTTACGGAAAATTTCTTCCTTATTTTTAACCTTTGTTATAAGGTCATTAGATTCTATATAATCTAAAACACCTAATGAAATAGCTGCTGATCCTGGATTTCCACTATAAGTATGTCCGTATACGGCTACTCCTGAACCTTCATTAATTGCATCATAAATTTTTTGATTAAACAGTACACCTGAAATTGGTGTATAGCCAGCGCTCATTCCTTTTCCTAAAGCTATGATGTCCGGTTCAACGTCCCAATTATTAATCCCAAACCATTCTCCAGTTCTTCCTAAACCTGTCATTACTTCATCGCAAATTAAGAGAATATCATGTTTATTACAAATTTCTCTAACAATCTCAAAGTAACCGTCTGAAGGTGTAATAGCTCCACCTGAAGCTCCTACAACAGGTTCCATAATAACTCCTGCAATTTTATGACTACCAATTTTATTAATTACAGTTTCTACAGCTCTTGCACATTCTAGATTACAAGTTTTGGGATCTTTAGAGAATGGACATCTGTAACAATATGGAGTTGGGATAGTTGGATTATATGTTAAGATTTCTTCAAATCTAATCCTTCGATCACTACCTGACATAGAAAGAGCACCTAGTGTTACGCCGTGATAACTAATTTTTCTTGATAGTATTATATTTTTATCTTTCTTTCCTAGCTCTTGCCAATATTGTATCGCTAGACGTAAAGCGGTTTCAGTTGCTTCAGAGCCACTATTAGAAAAGAAAATATGACTAAGATTGGGAGATAGATTTGTAATTCTTTTCCCTAAATCTTCTAAAGGTTGATTAGTGAACTGAGTTCTATAAGTAAATGCAATTTTAGAAAGTTGCTTATACCCTATTTCAGCTATTTCTTTAATACCATGGCCAATATTAGCAACTATAGCTCCTGAACAACCATCCATATATTTTTTGTTATTTTTATCATATATATAAATTCCTTCGCCATATTCCACAACTGGATATGATTTGTGCATAATTGGTTTTAAGACGGATGACGTTGAAATACTAGATATACTCATTAGAAAATATTCACTCCTGTATTATCGATTTATTCCTAAATAAAGGTCTGCTAATGCTGCTAATGCTAATAATTCATCACTTGCATCTTTATTCGAAACCAATATGCGCTCTTTAAAAGGGGGATATTTACCTTTTTCTACTTGAACTATTGGAATAGTTACATTATCTAATTCTATAGAATTAATTGCATGAATTTTGATGTTTTCTTTTTCTAAAACAGCAATATAGTCATTACTACTATATTTAATTACACAAAAGCAACCGCTTTCATTTTGTAAAATATTAATTAGCTGTTCTTCTATATCAACTTTAACAATTGCAACCACATTCAAACCCCCTACAGTAAGTAACAATGATAAATTCTTTACTTTTTACTTTATAAATTGATTTAGGAACTCTCTAAAATTATTTTCTAATTCATAAGCTCTCTCTCTAGTTTCTCCTACAACCATATACTCAATTGATTTACTTTGATTTTCATCATTTAACAACACTACACCCTCTTGATTTTTGGAAGCTAATAAATTATTGATTTTGAGCTCATTTAACAGTTCACCGAAGCTCTTGTTTCCAATATTTACTTTGTTTTGAGTTAATATTGTGTAGTTGTCTCCATAATTTTCACCATAAAAATTCTCAGCAACAACATGTACGTGTGTTGATCCACCTGTTCTTCCATTAATCTCAGAAATCATAACTTTTCCATCGCTGGTCAAAATACCGTCAATATTTATTAATCCTACATACCCTCTTTGCATAACAATTTCAGTAAGTTTTGTACAATTAGAAATAAATTCACCTATAGCATATGGCTTTAATGAAACAGTTGGAATTTCAAATCCGTTCCATACTGGCTCCATTCTCATGTCTCCAAAGTTTAGTAGGTAGGGTCTCAGAACGCCCTCTTTAACTTCTAACTCTGCATAAAATACAGAGATCGTTTCATAATAAGCCTCCACTACTAACTTTGTATTAAGTTCGCCAGTTAAATCATTCCAAATTTTCAGATAAATACCCTCTAGCTCATTCTCCTGTTCAATACATAAAGTTTTATATGCACCAGGAGATTCCGTTCTCTGATCGTATGTAATTACGATATTCCCTTGTCCACTGGCATTTGTATCCTGTTTTATAATAACTGATCCGGTTATAACTATTAGTTCTTTCAGAGCTTGATATAATTCGCTTGGTGTATAACAATTTAACCCTTCTGGAACAGGAATATTGTAAGCACCCGCAATTCTTCGATATTCAATTTTACTATTTAACACTTCAGATCCACCTTGACGGAAATAATCTAGAATATGAGGTTGGATTTTAACAGGTAAATTCTTTACCAATTGTGCTACAGCTCTATCAAAGAAATATGGGATTACGTCCCATGTTTTCCCTGACATAAGTGTTGTTAGTTGTGCTTTTAATATATGACTATTTAAAGTCTCGTAAGTTAATAATTCTTTATGATGAACATTTTCTGGTACTATGACATGCACATCTTCTTTTTGTAATCCTTTGATAGATAGTATATAAGTTAAAAATTCATCAGAAATTTGTTTAGGTAGTAATAAAATATCCCCTTTCTCTAATAACCAAGCCAAACGATAAGAAAAAGAAGACCACATCGAACCTGATTTTTCAGATAGCTTATCAGGTTCACCTACTAATGATTCAGCACCTACGTTACCAATAATTAGTTTAGGTAATTTACTAACAATTTGAGATTTTTCTTTTAAATTTTCAGCAACACTTAGTTCCATCATGTAACCTCCAGTATAGTTTTAAGTAAAACCCTTTATCCTTATAGATGGATTGTTAGTTTCACATACATAAACTTAAATTTATATTAATATTTTGTCAAGATTAAATTTTTAGAATTTTCACTTTTGTAAAGTTATATATAATACAATTTTCAAAAAGTGATTATTTGGGTTATTAGTTAGCATGTTTTTTGTTAACTCAAGAACGTGATAACACATAATATCGCCACCTTTAAAGTTTAACAATCAGTCGTTAACCACTATAAACCTTTAATGGTTAACATTTCTTTTATTATGTTACCAATGATTGTATAATAAAGTCAATATCAATTATTACGAGGTGAGTGAGATTGGTTAATAATCAATTAGCACCGGGGGAATTAGAGATTGTCCGTAGTTTCTTAAATACTTGGGAAATCCCAAATGATACACGTAAACCAACTGAACATTTAATTTCTGTAGAGGATGTGAAAAATTTTATTTTTAATCATTTTAGTAATGTTAATTTTTCAGGTGAACTGAAGGAGATTCATCAGTTCCGTAAAGATATTCGTGTATGTGTGGAAACAAATACTGTTGATAATTTAACAAAGTGGTTAACAAGTTACCCCCTAAAATTATCTATTTTAGATGTTGATAATATTCAATATGATTCTATTGAGAAACATAATTTTTTTAGTGAGATTTTGATAATTATCGTTAATAATATCGCTTTAAAACAGTGGAAACGCCTTAAAGCATGTCCAGATTGTAAATGGGTTTTTTATGATAATTCTCGAAATGGGACTAAACGTTGGTGTGGAATGTACGCTTCTAAGTCAAAGGGAAGATCATGTGGTACTATAGCGAAAGTACAACGCCATCGAAGAAAGCATAAAATTAATTGAGAAATATTAAGACATATTGAGAAATATTTATATTAATCTAATTTTTTGTTTTATTAATAATATATGAGATGGTAATAACTAATTTATTTTTATTATAATGAAAAAGTAGAATAACCCATTATTGATGATAGATAACGGGTTATTCTACTTTTGTTTTACAATATAAACAAGATTATATTGTAAAATTATCAGAAAAATCAGTATTTATTTTTCGTATCTTATTTTCTTGTATTTTGCATATAATCAAAAATGTACAACTCGTACTGGGACTCATGGTCACAGTACTTACATTTTATCTTTTTGTCTGTTTCACAAACATGCGGCACATTCAGTTTTTCGATGACTTTTAACACATGATCTTTGCAAACAAAATTTTCCATCAGAGTCTAAAAACGTTGTAATAACGCTACTAAATGATTGCTTTTTGAAAATTATGATAAAATTTTAGAAATTAAATGATTATTAACGTCTCACCGTTACCAAAAAATGTCGTTCAATCTCGTTATCAATAGCATTAAATCTTTAATGCTATATTTAATACCCTTTCGTTTATTTTACTTCTGCTGTATAATTTCCTGTTCCACCGCTGTATTTATATACAACTAAATAATATTTTCCTGGCTGTGCATAATAATTTCCAAATAATTTATTTCCTTCATGTTTTGTTGCATACGCAACATAGTTGTTAAGGTCTGACTCATGATGCAACACCCAGTTCAGCCCAAGGTTCTGTTCATTCGTGACAGTAATTTGTAAATCTTTCGGGTCTTTTACATCAATTACAAATCGATCAACTTGATCTTGATCACTTAGGCTACCTCGCAATAAGGTGTTCAGAGATAGCGGATTAGCTGTATTGAAGGAATCATTCGGTTCTTTTTCTACACTAGTATCTTCTTCAGTATTTACTCCACTAAATACAACATCATATTCAAATTGTCCAGCCGCATTGACACGGTAATTCACGAAATAAGCAGTTAATGTTTTGTATCCACTCCATTCTTTTTCTGAAAGATGTTTCAACATATCATTCGTTGCTTGGTTCATCGCTTTCCGGTCCTCATTTTCTCCTTTTGACACACTTCCTGTATATGTTCCTTGTAGTGTAAATGTATTAAAGAATTGTGATTTATTTTTTGTTACCTTCACATCTTTTAACCTCGCTTCATTGGTGATATCTACTGTAACATCTGAAAGCGGCTTTGGAGCGTGCTGTGCTAAATAATCATCTGATACTTGCGGAATTGTATACTTCTCACGATTGTCAATAAGCATTTGCATATAAGATTGGTAGTCTTCATTTAATTTATCATCCTTACTTAATGTAGAGCGGTACGCATCATAACCTGGTACATCATTTGCACGAATTAAATCATGCACTTTATCGAACATATCAGGGCGGTTATTATACATATAAGATTGCAATGCAAACGAATAGTTATAAAAATCCCACGTTCCATACTTTGCATTTAATGTTTGCTCTGCTGTGTACCGCTTAGCATGATCACTGGATAATCCACCAATTATACTTTTTCGCGGTACTACGCTATCTACACGAGTTGAACCTGCAAAGAATTCCGCATTTCCTTCTTCAAACCAAGTCAAACGTTCATTTTGATATAATTCTCCTTGTCCCCATAATCCTGGAACTTCATATCTTCCCTGTAAATAGTGTGTAAATTCATGACGGAATAACTCTTCTAAACTGTATATACTTTGCTGTGGTGTACGTTCATAAGTAAAGAAAGTTCCGATTCCTTCAATATAAATTCCACCATTATTCGTTTCATATCCGTACAATTGACGATTCAATTGATATTCATCCGGACTATTGTAAATGACCATTGTTATCACGTCATCAGCATGCCCACTTTCAAGCGCCTTATCACTACCAACTGTACGATAGAATTGAGATCGCACTTCTTTTGCCGCCCAATATAAACGTTTAATTCTTTCTTCGGTAACTTTATCTCCCGCTTTAAAAACAATTGTCCCATCATCAAATGTGTACGTTTTTGGCAAATATTTGTTCTTACCATCCTCTCTAATTTGATCTAAATTTACTGTTTTTCCATTCGCATCTACTCCACCATAATTTGTAACAATTTGTTCTGCCGCAACAAAATATTGCTGTCCCAAGTATGGATAAATCCGCATCGCTTCTGTAACAACTTGCTGTCCTTTTGTTGGTGTACTATGAAGCTTGCCAAAACGGCTAGCATAGTAAATTCCATTATTAATTAACCATCCATTTTTGTCTGTTACCGTACCAATGAGTGCAAAACGATTTATTTCATTAATAAAGCTATCAATGTTCCTATACCACATCGTATCTTTTGGTTCTTTACCCGTAGTATACATATACGACTGAACCTCATAATCAATTCCTTTCACTAAATTATATATAGCATCGCCTTTTGTATAGTCTTCAATGAAAGTTGCAAGATTATCGTTATACTGTTTGAAGATTTCACCCGCATATAAAAGTACTTCAACATCAGCTGATGCGTTTCCAATCAACATTCCATACGATGAAATAACTTTGTTTTGTTCTGTCGTACCAAGTTTAAAATTCGGATTCTTTGCGATTGTTTTTAAAGCTGGTAAACATTTATCATGATAGCTGCGCTCGTTTAGTTTGCTTAATTCCTGGTTATAAAAACCTAAATAAAATCCGGAGCGTAGAACTTCTACTAATGTCTCAACTCCTTTTGAATCATCTTTCGTATAAGCTTGCCCTTGTTCTGCCAGTTTATCAATAATAGCTTGCACCCGGCTATCATCTTGATAGAACTTGAGACTATCACTATTAAACTGAAATAAATCTGAAATTTGATACCATTTAATTGTAACAAGAAAATCAGTTAATTGTTTGTTGCTTAATTGATTTAATTCAGCCATTGAATATTTTCTTTCTTCAGCCAGTTGTTTAGCGTTCTCTTTCGGCATCGGTGGACGCTGTGATAAATCCGCTAACTTTAATCGTTTTGTAAAAGTTGCATTTTCTTGTACGTTCGAAGAATGTGCTAACTCATCAACAGATTTCTTTAATCCTACTGGCTCCATTTGTAATACATTCTTCGTAGTTTTCTCTTTTGTCTCTGCTTGAATTTGTAACCCATTACATGATATAGTAACAAGTCCAACACCAAGCATCAGTTTACAAAATTTAGAGTATTTAGCCATACTGTTTCCCCCTTTTTATAAACAGAAAATTCAGAAAAGTGATCGGGTTGTTTGATCTATCTTTATTAAGCGCCTTCTCCAATGATACTAGTAAAATTAGTGATATAATAACAAGTAATTTTTTACCATAAATAATCTATCATACTCTTTTCTTGAACTCTTCTCCCCTTCCTTTAATTAAATACAAGCAAAAACTGTACCAATTTTGTATCTAATGAATAGAATACTATCCTTCATTAATACTGTATAAAAATATATTCACAAGTAATTTAGATATTTATAAATTATTTGACACTATCCCCTTTATGACAACAGTTTGGTACAAAGTCTATTTTGTTTTCGTCTTAAGTTGATGGGCATGTATGGTGCCCGTGGCACTTACATTTTCGTTTCATTCCGCCTGCTTCTATGGCTAATTGATTAGGCGTAGCGGGAGACATATATCGATATAGCTCTTTGGCAAATAAAGAGAACACTTGTTTTGGTGCATATTCATAAAAAGCACGTCACCCTTTCTCATTAACATAAGAGAATAGTAACGTGCTTTTAACTTCAAAAATAGTTAAATGCTTAAGTCGATGGATGGGTGACGTGCCTCCTACCAGATAAAGTAAAAAACGTAACGTCCATTGATAAAAATTGAAGAAAAATATAATATATAAGGGGTTTGGAGTATTATTGCTGTTTCTGTTCCATTACTACACAACCCCATGTATCACAAGATCACAAAATTGTTTAACATAGCAAAAACTTAAGTTTGCCGTGTTTGTCCAAAAGCTTAAAAAAGAACCGATATTCTTTATTTTTGTGAAGTGACGGGTTGCATTGTTAATTCTTTTATTCCTTCTTTTAATGTGAAAGCATCTGTTCTTAATGTTTTCCAACTGTCTTTAGCTGTATTTAAATTAGGTAGTAAGAATTTAAATTTATTTTGATCAGCTTTTTGAGATGCATTCTCAATATGGCCCAGTACTCCCGAATACTGAGAATCTAAATCATGCCATTGGTCGGACATATAAGTAAGATTCTTAATAGCATTATCAATCACACTATGCATCTGGTCAATATTACTAAACGCAACTCCAATTACACGATTTAATGTTATTTTATAATCTACAGTCTGGCGTAATTGTGCTAATAACGGTTCTAAACTTGATAACTTACTTCTTGCATCACCTATCATTATACCACCAGCAATCACTGTGGGAAGAAAGGGGATTTTTACCATTGTCAATCCTTTAGATTCTATGCCTTTTTGATAGTTTATTTCCGCTAAAACTTCATTTAGACGCTTTTGATCGGCTTCAACATTAGCACCTTGGTTTTTTAAAATCGACTGCAAGAGATCTTTATTGCTTCCGAATGCTCTAACATCTTGTCCAATATCGTCTTTTAACTTAGTTAATTCTCGTATTAATTGTTGCGCATACTCTTCGTTTTGTTGAATTTCACCTCGTAAATCTGTAATCCCCTTTTTTAAAGTATCTCCATTCCCTGTATTAATTGCCTCTACTAATATTTCATAATAATTTTCAAATGTTGTATCGTATTCAATAATATCTGTCAATGTATTTAAAAGCTGTTTTTTTACTTGTTTATCCCATGTAACAGCATGTGCTCTTGCATTCTTTTGATCTTGTATAATTTTACCAGGTAAATTTGAATACCCATTTATAGTAATTCCTTCAAAATTCACATCTGGATTATTAATTAACAAATAGGAATAGTCATTCATAGATTTTGCAAATACCCCTGCATCTTGCAAAGCTTTTTTCATCTTTTCTTCATTTGCTGAAAGGGATGTATCTCCATTGTTAGTTTGTTGAATTTCACTTGCAAAAGCTGCTACTGGTGTGACTGCATAAGTCGTTATCATAGTTAAAAGCGTTGATACAGCGAGTAGTTTGTAAAAGTTTTTTTTCATCATTTCATATTCCCCTTATATAGGTTTTGATTGTAAGTTCATTTATTTCTTAAAAAGTGATACCTCTACGTCTCTATGAATATCATTCCAATTTTGTTTAGCAGCCTTTAAATTATCAGGTATTAAAGAAAGTTTACGTTCTTGTATTTGGTCGATATTATTATATAAATCTTTATAATTCGCACCTATTTTATTCCATTGTTGTTGAATATTTGTTAGAGGGTTTAACCCAATAAACATAAAAGTGAAAGGCGTAGTCTTTAATGAGACTCCGCCTGTTCGGTGTATAAAGAATTATTAATTGTGGTATAAATATTTAACAATACAATCCTAGATTCGCTATGTTTTAGGCAACTTTGCCACAGAACCAATATTCCCCTATTTTTGCTCAGTAACAGGTTCCACTTTTAATTCTTTTATTCCTTCTTTTAATGTGACCGCATCTGTTCTTAATGTTTTCCAACTGTCTTTAGCTGCATTCAAGTTAGGTTTTAAGAATTTAAATTTATTTTGATCAGCTTTTTGAGATGCATTCTCAATATGTCCCAGTACTCCCGAATATTGAGAATCTAAATCGTGCCATTGCGTGGACATATAAGTAAGAGCATTAATAGCATCATCAAGTGCCTTATGCATCTCACTAATATTATTGTAAGCAACTCCAACTACACGATTTAATGTTACTTTATAATCTACAGTCTGACGTAATTGTGCTAATAAAGGCTCTAACTGACCTAAATTATCTCTTGCCACACCCACTATTATACCGCCAATTATCGGTAGGCCCAAAATGGCACCCTTCATTACATTGAATCCATCAGATTCTAATTTTTTATAATAGTTTACTGAGTCTAAAACTTCCTTTAAACGCTTTTCATCGGCTTCAACATCAGCACCTTGGTTTTTTAGAATCGACTGCAAGAGATCTTTATTGCTTCCAAATGCTCTAACATCTTGTCCAATAGCGTCTCTTAATTTAGTTAATTCTCGTATTAATTGTTGTGCATACTGTTGGTTTTTTTGAATTTCACCTCGTAAATCTGTGATTCCTTCTTTTAAAGTATCTCCATCTCCTATATTAATCGCCTCTACTATTGTTTCATAATAATTGTCAAATGTTGTATCGTATTCAATAATGCCTGTTAATGTATCTAAAAGCTGTTTTTTTATTTGCGTATCCCATGTAACAGCATGCGCTCTTGCATTCTTTTGATCTTGTACAATTTTACCAGGTAAATCTGGATACCCATTAATGGTAATTCCTTCAAAGTTCACATCTGGATTCTTAATTAACATATAAGAATAGGCATTCATAGATTTTGCAAATAACCCAGCCTTTTGCAAGGTTTCTTTCATCTTCGCTTCATTTGCCGCAAGAGACGTCTCTCCATTGTTAGTTTGTTCAATTCCACTTGCAAAAGCTGTTACTGGTGAGACTACAGAAGTTGTTGTCAAGGTTAAAAATGCCGATGCAGCGAGTAGTTTGTATGGGATTTTTTTCATCATTTCATATTCCTCCTATATAGGCTTTGATTTTAAGTTCTATTCTTGTTTAAAAGCGATGTCTTTCGAAATGAATTCTGCATCCTTATGAATATCATTCCAACTTTGTTTAGCAGCCTTTAAATCATCAGGTATTAAAGAAAGTTTATGGTCTTGCATTTGGTCGATATTATCATATAAATCCTTATAATTTGCACCCATTTTATTCCATTGTTGTTGAATATTCGTTAGAGACATTATCGCTTGATCCACTGTCTGATACAGATATGTCAAAGTGTCTTTCGCACTAGTAAGCGAAATAACTGCTTGGTTAGCAAGATCGGCTTTCGTACTTAATTCTCCGATTTTCTTAGAAATTTCGTTATAGGAATTCATATGATTAGACGCCGTGACACCAGCTGCTGTTCCTAAACCGATACCAGCTGCACCGAGCGCCGAAAGGCCACCAATAACAGCCGGTGTTGCCGTACCGCCAGTCACAACAATTACTACCGCTCCTGCAATAGCTCCAATAACTAAAATGGCTGCTCCTAGTCCACCACCAATTGACCATGCTAATACATTGTCAAAATGTTCTTTCTGAGTAGAATGTAGCTTCTCAATTTCAGCTTGAAGTTGTGGAATCAGTGCTTGTTTTCCCGCTAATATTGCCGTTAATCCACCCTTTCCATCTGGGCCACCAACATTGTTTTTAAAATCTGTAGTATTTGTATACAGTTTTGTTTTGAAAGCTTCTAACATCTTAATCACTTCTGTAACTTCTTTTGAATTTGTATCAATTGTACTGATTAAATCATGTACGCCCTCTTTTAGACCTGCCTTATCTTTCTTTTGTACAGTGTCTACTAATGTATCGTAATAATTTTTAAATTGTTCATCGTAATTTACAATATTACGAGCTGTTTTTTGAATCTGGGGTTTCGCTGTATCTAACCAATAATTCGCATTGATTCGAGACAGTTCCTGATTAAGGTGAATATTTTTAATTAATTCTCCCCCTTCCGAACCTAAATCAATATTAGATAAATTTACATTCGGTTGTTTAATCATTGTTTTTGCGTACAAATCCATTACAAGAATATGAGATCCTGTTTCAGCCAATGCTTTCTTCAGTCCTTCGGGCCCTAATGCATAATTCCCTATTTTCTGTTCTTGAGCGGTCTGTTCTTGTGCAAATGCATGAATAGTGTTGCCGGTAGTAGCAGTTAAAACCGTTGCCAGAGTGGCCAAAGTCAACACTTTGAATGGGAATTTCTTCATATTAATTCTCCTCCCTATTTTTTGATAGAGTATTATAATCTTAACTTTCTGAATTCTTAACATTAAAATTTATTAACTTGTTCTTCAAGTTGACTTATTACATTTTTTAATCGTCTTAATGTATCCTTTTTAGACTGGTCGTTAGTAGTATCAACATTAGTAGATAAATTTGTAATACTATTTTTGATTAGATCCAAATCTTCTTTATAACGTTTCATTAGGTCAAGTTCTACGTCCACTTGATTTGCAAACGTGTGCAAATCATTTTGCATAATAAGAAGCATTGATTTTTGTAAATCTGCTATTTTTAGGTTCTTTGTTAAATCATAAAATTTTTGGTTTTGTATCTCTAAATCGGCTAAATGTGCTCGTTGCTCTGCTGTTAGTTTATTTACTTCAGCGAAGGCACTATATGCTTTTTTAATTTTTTCAGAATCAATAACTTTCGTAAGGTCATACTCCTTCGTTTGTGCAGCAGCAGCAGCAGCTATTTCACCTTGTCTGCTTTTCTCAATTGCTTCACGAGCTGCTTTTTTAGCAGATTCAATCTCTAGAGCGGATTTACCCTGTTCTTTCGCTTCTTGCTCTGCTTTTTTCTCTGCTTCTAAAATAGAGTTGTTAATTTCCTTTCCTTTGTTAACTGCCGCCAACGCTGTTTGAGCAGCAGGTTCAATGATATCTTTTGAAAGATTATAGACCTCTTTGAATATAACAAACCCTTGTTCATTTAAAGCTCCTGGTAATAATGCTATTTGTTGTAAATCATTTTGAATTGATTTTTGTGTATTTAGTAATTCATTTTTTAGTTGGTCAATTTTCCCTGTTCCATCTGAACTCAGCACACCCTGCGCTTTTGTCACATCAGTATCGAGATCTTTAAGTTTTTTATCAAGCTGTAATTTAAGATCTGTTAATTCATTAATCTGACGTTGTACGTTTTCTTGGTTCGTCATAGCCATTTCTTGCAGAACTTCTAGTCTATCCAAAAACCCCTCTTTATCTTCTTTATTGTCTACAAACGCTTTTAATGTTGGATAATAGCTATTAAATTTAGTTACAAATCCTTTACTTTTTGAATTTAATAGAATTAAATTTGGATAAAGTTCCGATGACCATTCTTTCATATCTTGCTTGATTAGGAATTGGTTTGTATTTAAAGCTGGAACTTCCTCTAGTTGTACATTCGGGCTCATTAAAGCTTGATCTATATATGTTTGGATTAATTTCGATTGTGCACCTAATTTTCGTAATGATGAAGAAATATCCGTGTTTTCCTGTTGAGCTTCTGCTTGAACGATTGGTGTTGCGAGAGTATTGATAGGAATAGTCGCTCCAGTTACAATTGATGTTATTAAAAATCCTGTAATTATTTTATTTTTCATTCCGTACACCTCTTCACTATTGTCTGTTTACAATCTTATTCATACATCTTGAATACCCTAACGCTAGGTTCTTTTCTTGCACACTACCCTTGAGGAAGGAGAATTCTTTCGGATAGGGTGTTAAACTTTCGTTATTATTTACTTCTCATAGAATGTAAGGACCTTACTTTTCCCTCGAAATAAAATAAGATCATTTTTGCTTTGTAGAGACTTAGCATTCCATTTTTTGTGAATGCGATGCTTTTTTGATACTAGATTATTACTACTTGGAATTAACTGAGTATTAAGAAATTTTTTTTCGACATAATGTTACTTGTAGATTTATTATACTTTTATTAGTACAATCTTCTCCTCCCTTTATTGGTCATACCAATTATGCCTTTATTAAAACATTAAACTTTCAATGCGTAAATAGTAGAATTTTGTCGAATGTATTCAGTAATTTAATTATTACGTATTAATGTGATTGAAAATATTATACTTATAAAATTATTCTTTAATATCATTTGAGTAATTATAATAGTTACAACTTGATATATCCAATTAAAAAATAACTATTTTAATCTAAAAGCAATATTTAATTATTGCTTAATATAATTTAATCACACTCTGCATAGCAATCGCCCTTATTTAGATATGCAAAATTACATATCCGAATAAAGACTTAAATAAGGTGTGCTCTTATAAATAGCTAGCATGGTCTAAATCCTTAAGTTGATGGATGTGTGGCGGTACCCCATCGCTATCAAGCTAAGGTTGCGCCAGGAAAGTTTCAGAAGAATTCCCCCTTTTTTATAGGGGATTAGTGTAAACTATTTAAAAATTGGCATACGAAATAAAGCCTAACGGAATCGTATCTTATGCTGCAAGTCCTTATTTTTTCTATCCTCCAAACCCATAAACCAAAAATCTCTCATTCCCATTCCTCTCATAAGCCCCAGGTAACCTGACTTCCTCCTTCAACTCAAATGCCGTTTGATTCTCTAAGAAAAAGATATAATCCTCCGAAGGATAATACAAAATAAGTTCAATAACTCTTTCTACTTCTTCCACTGAAAGCAATATATTATTTACCACATTCATAAACACCTGAACTGAAAACGGGTTAAAGAAATAAAACCGATTATCACGCGGGTCAATCTCATACTCTTGTGCTAAGCAACATTGAAATTGAATTTTATCTTTACTGTTTCTCGATTTTCTCGCATAACGTTCACGATTTTCCATCGCTTCTTCGTAAAACGTCTCATTCATTTCTATTCCAACGGCTGAAGCACCACATGCATGATGAATATAGAAATTCAGCCGTCCTTTTCCGCATCCAAAGTCAACAACTCGGTCACTACCTTTTAATTCATATTGATTGAATAATGTTTCTAATGCGCTATATGGGGTTGGTTCATAACGATGATAGTGTAACGACTTGTTGAATCCTTTTTGGTCTCCTACTGTTTTTATGTTCAGCACTGCATCATAATATTGTTCGTTCATTGATTTTCTCCTACTAAGAAATGATACTTTTTATTATACACTACTAGAAAATCCCACAAAAAAAGCCTGATAAAATCAGGCTTTTACTTTAAACCAATATTATTTTAAAGCTTTCAACACAGTTTGCTTCATTATTTCTACCCCATCCATTATACAAGCGTGATCAAACTTCATATAAGGATGGTGTAACCCAGGCTTTAAATTTGCTCCTAATCCTAACATAACAGCTTTTAAGTGCGGTCTTTTGACCGTATAGTAATGAAAATCATCACTTCCTGTAGTCAAAAGTGGCGGTGTACAGCCTTCCTCTCCATATATTTCAAGAATCCCTTTACGCATGAGTTGTTCTGCTTCTTCCGATACCTCTGCCCCAGGTGCAATATCAACCCATTCGTAAGAAATTTTCGTTCCCATTGATTCAGCTGATTGAATGACATGTTCTATCTTTTTCATTAACTCTTCTAGCAATGCATTACTCTCAGCTCTCACGTCTAAACCGAATTGTCCATTCCCTGGAATGATATTTAAATTGTCTCCACCAGCTTGGCATTTCGTCATTTTGACAGAGTATGATTTTTGTGGTGAGAACCAAATGTTTTTTAATCCGATATTAATCATAGAGATGACATCAATGGCATTCACACCTTGATGTGGACGTGCCCCATGCGCGTCATCCCCATGTATATTAGCTTTTAAAAACCCTGCTGCCCCGTGTCTAATTGATGGCGCAGCTTGTTTTAAAGGTAATTCTTCAATTGGGCGTAAATGAACACCAAATAAAAAATCAGCGTCATCTACAGCACCTTTCTCCACCATCTTTAGAGCACCATTTCCTTTTTCTTCTGCAGGCTGGAAAATAAATCGGACAGTTCCTCTTTCCCAATTCGTATTTTTCAGCTGTAAAATAAGTCCCATCGCAATCGTCATATGAGCATCATGACCACAAGAATGATTCGCTTTGTACTCCCCATCTACTTCTTGCCATAATGCATCCATGTCCGCACGAATCGCGATAACCGGTTTTCCCTTTCCCATTTCAGCTATTATTCCAGGACAATCATCAAATACTTTATATGAAACTTCTTCTTTTTCTAGAAATTTAGTAATATAAGCCGTTGTATTATATTCTTTCCAACTTACTTCAGGGTTCTCATGTAAATACTGAAAAATTCCGTTTAAACGATCTTGAAGCTCTATTGTTTTCAATTTCCCTTTCTCCTTCCTAAATTCGAAGCAGTTTTCTCATTTATAAAAATCCTATTTCGAAAAACATATTGAATATTCACATAAATGTCAAGACATTGTCCCTGCATTTTTTTTGAAATATAATAAGGTAATCAACATTAGAATTCTGAAAATTCTTTTTTAAAATCACTCATTACTAGCTTTAACTCCTTATGAATATATGTAACTTTAAATCTATGATACAAAGGACGTGGATTATACAATGAAAATTACAGCTATTCATCTTTATGCAATTCGTTTACCACTTCGCAATCCATTTATTATTAGCTATGGCTCTTATCATGATATGCCTTCCATTATTGTAAAAATCGAAACAGATGAGGGTATTATTGGTTACGGTGAAGGCGTCGCTGATGATCACGTGACAGGCGAATCATGGGAAAGTACTTTCCATGTTTTAAAACATACGTTAGCTCCGGCCCTAATCGGTGTAAATCCAATGAATATCGAAAAAGTACATGACATAATGAATCAAACTATCTATGGAGTTCCTACCGCAAAAGCTGCAATTGATATTGCTTGCTTTGATGTAATGGGTAAAAAGGTAAATCAACCTGTTTATCAATTAATTGGTGGTCGCTATCATGAAGAGTTTCCCATTACTCATGTTTTAAGCATCGCTTCTCCAGAGGATATGGCAGAAGAAGCTGCTTCCATGATAAATAAAGGGTATCGATCCTTTAAAATGAAGGTTGGAACAGATGTCAAAAAAGATGTTGAGAGAATTGAAGCTGTGCGTGAACGAGTAGGGAATGATATCGCAATTCGCGTGGATGTAAATCAAGGCTGGAAAAATAGTGCTAATACGCTAACTGCATTACGCTCACTCGGACATTTGAACATTGACTGGATTGAACAACCTGTTATAGCTGACGATATTGATGCAATGGCCTTTATTCGCTCCAAAACAGACCTTTCTCTTATGATTGACGAAGGATTAAAAGGCTCACGTGAAATGCGCCAAATTATTCAAATGCAGGCATCTGATAAAGTGAACATTAAGTTAATGAAATGCGGCGGAATATACCCTGCTGTCAAATTAGCTCATCAAGCCGAAATGGCCGGAATTGAATGCCAAATTGGTTCCATGGTCGAATCATCCATTGCTTCTTCTGCAGGCTTCCATGTTGCTTTTTCGAAAAAAATCATTACAAGCGTTGAACTAACAGGACCATTAAAATTCACAAAAGATGTCGGTAACCTTTCCTATGATGTACCTTTTATTCGCCTAACAGAAAAGCCAGGATTAGGCGTTGATGTTAATGAAGATATACTAAATGAATTAACCGTTTTTCAAGACGTTGTTCGCTAAAGGAGGGCCACCGCATGAACATTCTTTATGAAGGAACATTAAAACAAAACGAGCAAATATTCAAAGTCGCACCATTATCTTTCGATTACATCGAGCAAATCCTATCATTACAGAATATTGTAATTGAAGCATTAGAAAATAAGGATAGCTTGCAACCTCTTACGTTAGAAGAATATCAGTATATATTAAAAGGTAATGGCATGATGATTGGTGCATTTATAGAGCAGGAACTGATTGCATTTCGTGCACTCTTAGTTCCGCCTGTCGATGACGAACATTTAGGGTTTGATATTGGTTTAACTGAGAATGACTTAGACCGTGTTATTTATCAAGAAATCTCAAATGTTCATCCAAAGTGCCGCGGGAACGGAATGCAAAAAATATTGGCGAAAGTGATTATGGAGCAATTAATACAATCAGACAGTAAATACGATTATGTTTGTTGTACAGTTGCCCCGTTTAACATTCCTAGTTTAAAAGATAAATTTGCGCAAGGGATGGAGATTGCTGCGTTGAAGAAGAAGTATGGTGGTAGTATGCGATATGTTTTTGTGAAGGAGTTGCGTAAAGATAAAGAAAGAGATTGGACGGATGTTAAAAGCGTTCCGATGAGTAATACTAGTGAACAGCAGGCGTTACTTACAGAGGGGTATCGTGGATATGAAATGGAGAAAATAGATGAGAATTTTATTGTGAAGTTTGGACAATAACCCATATACAAAAAAGAACCCTGATAAATTAGGGTTCTACTTTATTTTAAGCCACATACTCTACATGTCCAGAGTAATAGTAACCGCTACTAAACAGTCATCTTCCAACTTGATAACGCTAACCAGTTTTCCATTTCCTTATAATCAGGCATTATCTTCCCAACAAGACGCCAAAAAGAGCGATCATGATTTAGATGGATCATATGGCACATTTCGTGAACGACTACATAGTCAATCACCCTCTGTGGTGCCATTGCCAGCTTCCAATTAAATGTTAATTGTAGATTTGAATCACAAGTTCCCCATGTACGGTTACTATCTGAAATACGAATGGAACGCGGTTTTGTTTTAAAGTTACTTTGATAAGATTTGATACTCTTCTCTACCAACGCTTTACACTGCTTATAATAAAACCTTTTTAAAGCTTGTTTTATCTTCTCATCTTCAAGCTCTTTCACATATATATGCAGCTTATCTCCTTCAAACACTGCATTATCTTGCCCAACACTTGCATCTTGAGAGATTTGTATCGGATATGTGTTCCCTAAATATAGAAAGCTCTCGCCTTGATTATAAGCCTTATCCTGCGGCCCAAGCATTCTCTCCTTCATTTCCTTACGTGTTTTCTGAATCCAATCCCATTTCTCCTCTAACAATTGGAGGACGTATTCAACTGGCGTACCTTTAGGAGCTTGTACTTCAACATTTCCATAAGAATCTATATAAATACGTACAGATTTTTTCTTCTTGTAATTTATATGAAAATGAATCGTTTCACCTAAATATGTATGTATCATTTCATCACCTAGAGTATTCGTTCATGTTATTTTTCATAATGCATTATACTACAAATGATTAAAAAAATAAGAGTAGGATACAAACCTCCTACTCCATCTATTGTATCGTTTACTTTCTTAACATGAATACATATATGCATTCACCACGCACATACATGTAACGCTAATTAGTTACAATGCTTGTTGCTTTAAGATAAAATTCCTTATCCTCTATATTTTACAGCTAATCCCTTTAAGAAATTCCTTGCGTATCTATCGCCGCACTCTTTATAATTTTTATGGCCTTTTTTTCTTAATAGAGCGCCTAATTCTCCTTTGGTTACCTTAACTCCTACTCCGTCTAATATATCAAGCACATCCTCACTCGTTAATGATAGTGCTATTTTCAATTTCTTTAAAAGAAGGTTATTGGCACTTTCATTACTCTGTAAAGGTACCGCTTGTCCCGCCGATTGCCCTGGTTTCGGATCTTGTTTTCCTCTTTTAAAAGTAATAAAGCCATTCAAAAATGACTCTAACATCATATTATCGCATGTTATTACGTAATCATTTTCAACTACATCTCCGTCATTGTCAGCTTCATCCTGGGGACTTTTCTTTAATTTTGTAAGCATCTCAACTACTTCTTCTTTCGTTACTTCAATGCCACCAAGTTTAAATATCTCTACCATATCTGTATCTTTTATATCCATAGCATATCTTACTCTCTTTAATATATCGTTGTTGCTCATAGCCATTGTTATTCCTCCTAAAATATTGATTGTTTATCCAGCAGTTAAAGTGTATTCTCTAACATACTATAAACTCTCGTGTTAAATATAATCATATTATCAAGAATCACCCTTAAGATTATATCCCTGTCACTTTTAAACTAATGTCTGCTAAATTAATACTTTAACATTTTAAAGCCGTGTTTTTAGACTTTTTATCCCGAATAAAGTTTTACTTTATAATAACATTCTCAAATATTTTTCGAAGTTAACTCCTTCTACTTCAGAAATTTGCTCCAAAGAGGTATCATGAATAGCTGCTGTTAGAAATGCCTCTGCAAGCTGCACAGATTTTTCTAGACTCTCTCCTCGCATCATGCTTCCCATTATGACAGAAGCAAATAAATCACCCGTACCAGAATAACTTTTACCATTATACGGAATTGTGCCATAAAAAGTTTTATTCCCGTCCAAATACATATTCCCGATAAACTGCTTATCTGGATCTGCTGACGGTGGATTCACGCCAGTTATGATCACCTTAGCATCAGTTTCTTGCTGCAATGTCTTTCCAGCTTCTTCTAATACTTCGATAAAATCACTTTCATTTAAATAGCTATATAGTTTTTCATAGGATAATCCGGTTAATAGACAGCACTCCGTTACATTTGGTGTAATCACATCTGCACATTTCACAAGTTCTCTCATTCGCACTAGCAATTCTTCTGTAAAAAGTTTATAGGCCTCACCTATATCCCCCATCACAGGATCCACAAGCAAGATGGTTTCTTTTGTATGAAATTTATCTAAAAAACGAAAAATATTATCAATTTGCTCTCGGCCAGTTACAAATCCGGTATAGATTCCATCAAAGGTTACATGAAGCTTACTCCATTCCTCTTCGAAATATTGCATTTTAGATGTAAAATCTTCACAAAAAAAACTTGGATAACCCGTTTGTGCAGACAATATAGCAGTTGGTAAAGGACATGCCTGCACCCCCATTACCGAAAGAACCGGAATCACAGCTGTTAATGAACATTTTCCAAAAGATGATAAATCCTGTATTACAGCGACTTTTTTCATAATAACCTCCATAAGATCTATCCCACTTAAGCTTTATTCATATTATCACAAATAAAAAATAGGAAAAATTCCCGATAATCCCGAGGAAAACTACACCAGTTACCTTTCAACTAAATTAAATGGCTTTCTAACACTAAAAAACTTACGCCTTCAATTCTACATTCATTAGTAGAAAGCATCTCTTATGATATCGTTGGAAATATTCGGATTCAATATAGTTTCGTTAATCCTTTTCAAAAAACTTAAAAAAGCAGCGCCCCCTTATCAGAGAGCTGGCTGCTTTATTTTAAAATAAGTACCGCCACACACTCCACATGTGCAGAGTGTATGTGGCAACACAAGGGTGCTGGTGGGTTTCTTACATTCTTAAAACATTTTTCTTTCAGAAAACAGACCTTAACAAAACAAAAATTTCCATCTGCAAAGGAACTCGAAACTAAATAAAATAAATACACATGAATTGATGCGATTCATTTTCCCTCTAACTTTTTGAGAGTTACATCATTTCACTGTCCCCTACCCCATCAATACTCTTTTCAAATTTATCAAGCAATGCACGCACTTCATCTGTTGATTTCGTGCTCATCAATTGATTTCTTAATTCAGCAGCTCCATGAAATCCTTTGACATAAATTTTGAAAAAGCGATGAAGCCCTGTGATTGAACGTGGCAGTACTTCCGCATATTGATCTTGAAGATCAAGCTGCAGTCTTAAAAGATCAAGGTGTTCTTTACTGCTATGCTCTCTCGGCTCTTTTTCAAAAGCAAACGGATTTTTAAAAATACCTCGCCCGATCATAACGCCATCAATACCGTATTTTTCAGCAAGCTGCAGCCCAGTTTGACGATCAGGAATGTCTCCATTGATTGTTAGTAGCGTATTTGGTGCGATACGGTCACGTAATTTTTTGATTTCCGGAATTAGCTCCCAATGTGCATCTACTTGGCTCATTTCCTCTCTTGTACGTAAATGAATAGAAAGGTTCGCAATATCCTGTTTTAAAATATGCGTTAGCCACTCCTCCCACTCATTTACATCCTTATAGCCAAGTCGTGTTTTCACGCTGACAGGCAGTCCGCCCGCTTTTGCTGCTTGAATAAGTTCTGCCGCAACGTCTGGACGCAGAATAAGGCCACTACCTTTCCCTCTCGATGCCACATTCGGTACAGGGCAGCCCATATTAATATCGATTCCTTTAAATCCTAGCTCTGCCATGCCAATACTCATTTGACGGAAATATTCAGGATTATCCCCCCAAATATGTGCCACCATTGGCTGTTCATCTTCTGTAAAAATCAAACGGCCACGCACACTTTTCATACCCTCTGGATGACAATAGCTATCCGAGTTTGTAAACTCTGTGAAAAACACATCCGGTCGACCGGCTTCACTTACTACGTGACGAAAAACAACATCTGTCACATCTTCCATTGGTGCAAGTACAAAAAATGGTCGTGGTAAATCACGCCAAAAATTATCTATCATTTTAAACTCAAATCCTCTCACTGTGGATACAACTTCAAACTCTCGGTCAAAAAATATAAAGCCAAATGTTCCACTTCTTTTACACTTATATCATGCTTAATAACTTATTATCAAACACAAGGACATTTATAATTTGTGAAAAACTATTGTGAAAATCGGCAATGTTTATTTTAACTAAAATCGGTCCTGAATGGTATTTTTATAAACCAAAAAGCAGATGGTATAGATTTTTTCTATATCAACTGCTTTTCTATTATACCAACTTAAGCCAAGCCACACACTCCACATGAGTAGTATGCGGGAACATATCAACAGGCTGAACCTCTTGCGTCTTATATCCGCCTTCTTCTAATACTTTTAAGTCACGTGCTAGTGTTGCTGGATTACATGATACATATACGACGCGCTGTGGCTTCATGTCGATGATTGTGTTTAGTAATGCTTCGTCACACCCTTTACGCGGCGGGTCTACAACGATTGTGTCGGCGATTACGCCTTCTTTGTACCAGTTTGGAATGACTACTTCAGCTTCTCCTACTGCAAATTCAGCGTTTGTCATGTTGTTGAGTTCTGCGTTTCGATTTGCGTCTTCGATTGCTTCTGGGACGATTTCAACGCCGTATACTTTTTTCGCTTTTTGCGCTAAGAACAGCGAGATTGATCCGATTCCGCAGTATGCATCGATTACTGTTTCATTTCCATCTAGTTTTGCGTATTCTAATGCTTTATCATACAGCACTTTCGTTTGTTCTGGGTTTACTTGATAGAAAGAACGTGCTGAGATGGCAAATTTAATGTCACCGATAAAGTCATAAATATATTCTGATCCGTATAGGACTGTTGTTTTGTCTCCGAAAATAACATTTGTACGTTTCGTATTTACGTTTTGGACAATTGATTTTACATTTGGGAACTTCGCTGTGATTTCTTCAATGATTGCCTTTTTGTTTAGAAGTTCTGCCGTACGTGTAATGAAGACAAGCATAATTTCCCCTGTTACTTGTCCGTAACGAGCCATTACGTGGCGAAGTGTTCCTTTATGACGTTCTTCGTTGTAAGCTTTGATGCCGTGTTTTTCACAAATACGTTTTACTTCTTGAATTAATGTATCGTTTTCTTCTGCTTGAATTAAGCATGTTTCCATATTAATGATGTCATGCGTTCCTTGACGATAGAAACCAGCTACAAGTCCGCCTTCACGTTCTCCAATTGGTACTTGTGCTTTGTTTCGATAAACCCAAGGATTCTCCATACCGAGAACAGGATGAACTGGTACGTCATTGAGTCCACCGATACGCTGCATTACATCACGCACTTGTTTTTCTTTCGCCTTTAGTTGCCCTTCATATGTTAAGTGCTGAAGCTGACAACCGCCGCATTGGTTATAAACTGGGCATTCTGCATCTTTACGATACGGGCTTTCTGTATAAAGCTTCATTAAACGACCAAATGCGAAGTTCTTCTTTACTTTAATAATTTTAATTTGTGCTTCTTCACCTGGTAATCCGTTTTTCACGAAAATAGGATATCCTTTTACTTTCGCAACACCGGCACCATCATGTGTTAAATCTTCAAATACTACATCTATAAACTCGTTTTTTTCAACTGGTGGCGTCATTTTATTAACCATTTTCCGACCTCTCTTTTTCATAACACTGCGTTACATTTTATCATACTTATATGGTCTTTTTCTATTGGAAGAAAAAAAGCTATTGACGGTGCTTCTCTATTAATGTTACGCTACTACTAATTTAATACGGACGATGTTACCTCATATATACTTGATAATATGGATCGAGAGTTTCTACCCGGCAACCGAAAATTGCTGGACTATGGGGAAAACTAATGAATATTAGCTTGTTTATGTATATAAAGACTCATATTGATTAGCTTTCTCTCATAGATGAAAGTGAATCCATATGGGTCTTTTTTATTTTTTACTTTTCTAAAAGGTCAGACATCTTACGTATGACATAAAACCTCTCCTATTTTATTTATTAGTTATATAACGAGTGTTTTATGCAAAAACTTTATACGAACTTCTGAAAGGGGCAACTACATGCAATATGTAATGAGCGTTATTGGCATTCTTGTCGTTTTAGGTTTATGTTTTGCTTTGTCAAACAACAAAAGTAAAATCAACTTCCGTGCAATTGCTATTATGATGGGTTTCCAAATTTTAATTGGTTGGTTTATGTTTGGCACAAAAATTGGTCAAGAGATCATCATTTTTATTAGTAAAGTCTTCAACAAGCTGATTAAACTTGGTACAACAGGTGTTGACTTCCTATTTGACGGAGTCCAAAGAGACTTTGTCTTTTTCTTCAACGTACTATTAATTATCGTCTTTTTCTCAACACTACTTTCTATTTTTAGCTATTTAGGCGTTTTACCATTCATCGTTCGCGTTGTCGGCGGTGCAATTTCAAAAATTACCGGTTTACCACGCGTTGAATCATTCCATGCAGTAAACTCTGTATTCTTCGGTTCAAGTGAGGCATTAATCGTAATTAAAAATGACCTAAAACATTTTAATAAAAACCGTATGTTTATCATTTGCTGTTCAGCAATGAGCTCAGTTTCAGCTTCTGTTACAGCATCATACGTTATGATGTTAGATGCGAAATATGTACTAGCAGCACTCCCACTGAACTTATTCTCTAGCTTAATTGTGTGTTCATTATTAACACCAGTTGATACAAAAAAAGAAGAAGAAACAGCTCAGAAATTTGATAGAAGTCTATTCGGTGACAGCCTCATCGGTGCGATGATTAACGGTGCATTAGATGGTTTGAAAGTAGCTGGTATCGTTGCCGCTTTAATGATTGCCTTTATTGGTGTTATGGAAGTTGTAAACTACGTAATTAGTGCAGCTTCAGGTGCAATGGGATATGCTGTTACATTGCAACAAATCTTCGGTTATATTCTTGCTCCATTTGCATTCCTAATGGGTATTCCAGTCCACGATATTATCCCAGCTGGTGGAATCATGGGAACAAAAATTGTCTTAAATGAATTCGTAGCTATTCTTGATTTAAAAGAAGTTGCCAAAACGTTATCTCCACGTACAGTTGGAATCGTTACTGTATTCTTAATTAGCTTCGCAAGTATTAGCCAAATCGGTGCGATCGTTGGTACAGTTCGTGCCCTTTCTGAAAAACAAGGAAGCGTCGTATCTAAATTTGGTTGGAAAATGCTATTTGCATCAACACTTGCTTCTATTTTATCGGCTACGATTGCTGGATTATTTATTTAATAAAAAATCACCCTCTCTTCCCTTTTAGTTGTGGATGTTAGGGTGGTTTTTTTATGATTAAGAATAACTAATTTAACAATGTAATCATATGCAATATTGCATACACTCTTCAACATGATTTCTCTTTTGTATATGAAGAAATAAATATATACTAGTATTGGCAAGAAGATGTATTTTTTCTGTTTACAGTGAAAGAAATATCCAACATTAAGCCCCCAAAAGTAGAAAAGCGTTTTTAAAGACACCTCCGAAAATAACTATTTTTGGAGGTGTCTTTTTTATAAAGGACTATATAACTACCATTATTTTCATTTTCAAAATTTTACACAAGACAAAGCCCGTGATTTTGCTCTCCCATTTCATTTAAAACGTGGAGAATTTCAAATTGAAACAGTGGGATTAAAAGAAGACAACACAGAAGTTCCTCTAGTGAAATCTACGATTACATTCCAGCAGTATGTACCTTTCCTTATGTACCATGCTATTGAAAAATACCCTGGACCAAGTGATGGTGACTTAGGCTTATATGTACTACCAGAGCAATTTGAAAAACATATGCAATATTTCAAAGATAACGGTTATACAATGTTAACGTTTGAACGTTGGGGTGATGTAAATCGTGTCAATAAACCAGTCTTTGTAACAATGGATGATGGTCGAAAAAATAATATGAATGCTCTTCATATTTTACAAAAATTAAAAGATGATAAATTTCAGCCAGCGGTAACAGAATTCCTAATCTCAAATGGTATCGATAAACCAAATCGTCTCACAACCGATGAGGTAAAACAAATGCTTGATTCAGGTATTTTTTCTATTCAATCGCATACCGCTAATCATGCAATGATGGCTTATACAAGCAATTATGATGAAGAATTACGTGCATCTAAAGAAAAAATTGAAAATCTTACAGGCAAAAAGCTCATCGCACTTGCCTATCCAGTAGGTTCTTATAATAATCCAGCTGTGGAAGAAACAAAGAAACATTATGAATTTGTAGTAACTACAGATCATGGAACCCACATTACAAAAGGCACACCGAACAAACAATACTTAATTAAACGTCATTTTGTTGGTCCTAATACAACAATGGCGCAGTTTACATCACTTGTAGAAGAAAAATATTAATAGATTTTTAGGCTGTTTTTATGAAAAAGTGGCCTTTTCCTCCATCTATACTACTTTAAAATTAGCTTAAATTATAATCTGGAGCATGTAGACTCCCTTATATAAATATTATAATTTGTAAAAAAAGTGCCGAATAAAAAAATAGAACTCAATCTCAGCTGAGCTCTATTTATATTTTTTAAATTTTCTTGTATTATGTATATAAGAAATCTTTCGAATAAAGGAGATTGTCATATGTCATTTGAACAAACATTAGAAAAGTATGCTGCTCTTGCAGTAAATGTCGGTGTTAATATTCAGCCCGGACAGACATTATCGATTAATGCACCACTTGAGGCAGCTCCATTTGTCCGTCTTGTTACAGAAAAGGCATATAAATCAGGCGCAAAACATGTATATGTAGATTGGAACGATGAAGTGTTAACACGTTTAAAATTTGACTTAGCTCCTGAAGAAGCATTCTCAGAATTCCCTGCTTGGAAGGCGCATGCACGTGAGGAATTAGCAAAAGAAGGCGCTGCATTTATGTCTATCTATGCAGAAAATCCAGACCTATTAAAAGGTGTAGATGCAAAACGAATTGCAAGTGCTCATAAGGTTGCTGGAGAAGCAATGAAAGTATACCGTGATTATGTACAAGCTGATAAAGTAAGCTGGTGCGTTATCTCTGTTCCTACGAAAGAATGGGCAGCAAAAGTATTCCCTGATGTTGCATCAGAAAAACAAGAAGAAAAGCTATGGGATGCAATTTTCCAAGCAACTCGTGCAAATCTAGAAAATCCTGTGGAAGCATGGAAAGAACATGATGAAACATTACATAAAAAAGTAGATTACTTAAATGAAAAACATTATAAAGCTCTTCATTATACAGGTCCTGGAACAGATTTAACAATTGAACTTCCAGAAAAACACGTATGGGCTGGAGCTGGTAGCCTAAATGAAAAAAATGTACCATTTATGGCTAACATTCCAACAGAAGAAGTGTTTACGATGCCATTAAAAACAGGTGTAAACGGACAAGTATCAAGTACAAAACCATTAGTATTTGCAGGTAACATTATCGATAACTTTACACTTACATTCGAAAACGGACGTATTGTAGACTATAAAGCTGATGTTGGCGAAGAAGCTTTAAAACATTTAGTTGAGACAGATGAAGGCTCTCATTTCTTAGGAGAGGTTGCATTAGTACCTCATGATTCACCAATTTCTAATACAAATATTTTATTCTATAATACGCTATTTGATGAAAATGCATCCTGCCATTTAGCAATTGGAAATGCTTATGCATTTAACTTAGTTGGTGGTAAAACAATGACAAAAGAAGAGCTTGCTGAAAATGGAGCAAACTCTAGTATTACACACGAAGACTTTATGATTGGATCAGCTGAACTTGATATCGATGGTATTACAGCTGATGGAAAACGTGAACCTATCTTCCGTAAAGGTAACTGGGCATTCTAAGAATACAAATTACTTAATGAAAAGAGCTGTTTTTCTAGAAAAAACAGCTCTTTTCATTTTTAAACACATGCAATATTGCATACTAAAAAGCATTGCGAATAGTACGTCGTCTTAATATAATCAATGTATAAAGTTTTATTATTATAATATTCAAAACAAAAGGAGGAGTTTTCATGACGACAGCAATTGCAATTTTAACATTCGTTGGTAAAGTAATTCCATTAGTAACAGATCTATTGAAAGCACTCATGTAAACTTATTCTTTTTATATTAATGTATTCTCACATAATAAAAAGGCTGTTTTCATTTTCAGAAAACAACCTTTTTTACTTTATTATAATCCTAACGAGATATATTTAATTTCTAAATATTCCTCAATTCCAAAATGACCACCTTCACGACCAATACCACTTTCCTTAAATCCACCAAACGGTGCTTGTGCAACTGATGGAAGTCCATCATTCAAACCAATAATTCCATATTCTAATGATTCACTAATCTGGAATGCTTGACTAATGTCTTTTGTAAATACATATGCCGCTAAACCGTACGGTGTATTATTTGCGCGTTCAATTACTTCTTCAACCGTTTCAAATTTTGCAACAGGTGCAACCGGACCAAATGTTTCTTCATTCATACATAACATTGTATCGTTTGCTCCTCCAATTACAGTTGGTTCAATAAAGTGACCATTTAACTCTGCAATTGTTTGGCCACCATAAAGAATTTCGCCGCCTTTTTTGATTGCATCTGCGATATGCTCTTGTACTTTTTCTACAGCACTTGCATCAATAAGCGGTCCTACAGTCGTACCTTCTCCAAATCCATCCCCTACCTTAAGCTGACCTACCGATTTTTGGAACTTTTCTGCAAATTCTCCATATACCGCTTCTTGTACAAATACACGGTTTGTACATATACATGTTTGACCAGCGTTACGGAACTTCGAACCAATTACCGCTTCTACAGCTTTATCTAAATCTGCATCATTCATTACAATAAATGGGGCATGCCCACCTAGTTCAAGTGACACTTTTTTCATTGTTTTCGCTGCACCGCACATTAATTCTTTTCCGATTTCAGTTGATCCTGTAAATGAAACCTTTCTTACGCGCCCATCCTCCATCCAAGTATCAGCAATTGCCTTTGCACTACCTGTTACAATATTTAAAACACCTTTTGGAATATCTGCTTCATGTGCTAATTCAGCTAATTTTAATGCCGTTAACGGTGTTTGGCTTGCAGGTTTTACAACCGCTGTACAGCCTGCTGCAAGTGCTGGTGCTACTTTCCTTGTAATCATTGCAGCTGGAAAATTCCACGGTGTAATCGCTGCAATAACGCCAACAGGCTGCTTCGTTACTAAAATGCGTTTATTCGGATGAGAAGCTGGAATCATTTCACCATATACTCGCTTTCCTTCTTCCGCATACCACTCTACAAAACTATTTGCATAGTTCACTTCCCCAAGTGCTTCTACAAACGGCTTTCCTTGTTCTTTTGTCATAATCGCCGCAATTTCTTCTTTGTTTTCATCAATTAACGTAAACCACTTCTTTAATTTTTGCGCACGGTCAGCTGCAGTTAATTTTGACCAAGATTTAAAAGCTTCATGTGCAGCATCTACAGCTTGCTTTGCCTCAGTGACTCCGCCCTTCGGAACAGTTGCAAATACTTCCTGCGTCGCCGGATTATTAATCTCAATTTGTTCCTGTAGCTTAATCCATTCCCCATTTATATACATTGCTTTTTGATCTAAATTTACATACGTCGCTTTCTTATCCAATGTTTTCTTCCTCCTTTATATTCTCTTCATTTTCTAAGGTATTTCCTTCATACTTACCGAAAAGCATTCTAACAAAAAATATCCTCCAAAAATCACCCACCCTAGTACCATTAACCACTCATATGGCCAAATTCCTCCCCTATAAACTTCTTAATTTTCCTAGTCGCTGCAGACTGGCTTATTTTCAAAAACTCTGCTACTTTGTAACTTGATCCATATGTTTTATACGCTTTAAGGATAATATTCCGTTCTACTTCTTCCAGCATTTTATAGAGGCTTTGACCGGATTGCTCAACTGTTGATTTCTGCATCGATAGTGGCAAATCTTCTATTGTCACAAGATCATCTGCAGTAATCACAATACGTTCAATCACATTTTCTATTTCTCTATTATTCCCTTCCCAAGGGTACCCTACAAACATTTGTAAAGTACTAGGAGCCAAATTTACATCACGTCCATACTTTTCGTTAAAATGTTGTAAGTAATGATAAACTAACGGTAAAATATCTTCCGTTCTCTCGCGCAGCGGCGGAATTTGAATAGGAATTACATTCAAACGATAGTATAAATCTTTTCGGAAAGTACCTTGTTTTACCATTTCAGCTAGATCTCTATTCGTAGCTGCGACAATCCGAACATCTACTTTTTTTAGTTCCCTACCTCCTACTGGGCGGAATGTTTTTTCCTGTAATACTTGCAGCAGTTTCGCCTGAATTTCAAGCGGCATTTCACCAATCTCGTCTAAAAAAAGGGTCCCTTTATGAGCTAACTCTAAAATTCCTTTTTTTCCTTCACGGTTTGCTCCCGTAAATGAACCACCTGAATAACCAAACAGTTCTGATTCGATTAAATTTGTCGGTAATGCCGCACAATTAATTTCATAAAACATTTCATTTTTACGATGACTCACTTCATGCAAATGACGTACTAATCTACTTTTCCCTACGCCGGTCTCACCTAAAATAAGGACTGTACTATCTACCACAGAAACTTTTTTGATTGTTGTGACTATTTTTTGCATAGCTATACTTTTAAAAATAAGCCCTTCATGTTCATACGTTTCTCTTAACTCTTTTTTATATGTCTTTAACTGATTATCCATCTCCTCTACCTTTTTGCGTAATTGATAGAGTTCAGTGAGGTCACGAGAATAACTAATCACCCTTCGCAAATTTCCTTGTTCATCAAATACAGGTCTTGTACGGACATGCAAATATTCTCCCGACTTTGTTGTCTGAACAAGTTCAATTGGCTTTTTCTTCTCAATTACTTCTAATGTTGCAGATGGATAAAAAATCCCTTCTTTTTGCAGCTCTTTTACATGCTTTCCCACTAACTCTTCAGCAGATAATTGATAGTGTCTTTCACATGTACTATTTACACGGACGACAGTCCCTTCCTCATCCGTAACAAAAATTTCATCAAATGCATATTCAAACACATCTTTTAAATCCATAAATGCTCGTTCCTTTTCTGCAACCATTCCAGCCACTCCTCAAATTCAAGTCCATTGCTTCACTTTATTACCGCTTACATTTCATTATAAAGTGAAACCTGCATTTAAGGGAATCTTCTGTATTTTATATAGAGTAAACTAGAATGATTGCAAATATGTTATATATAAATACATTTTATTTTTTCAACATATAAGTCGCTGCTAAGAAGAACAAAAGGTGACCTACACTCGTTTTCTCTCTTTCTTTTAACTTTGCATGGGGCAAAAAGAGGGTCTGATCGCTTCTATGCATGGACGGATGCTCTCTCCCACCTAAAAGGAAAGGTTTTATGTCGTTTTTTCAATTTGTATTCTATTATTTACACACGAGCGATATCTGCTTGCTCATAACAAACTTGCAAGGAATCTTCAATAATTGTAAGCCCCTCTTCTAGTTGTTCATCTGTAATGACCAGTGGCATTAACACACGAACTACATTCCCATACGTTCCAGCTGATAATAAGAGCAGTCCTCGTTTATTCGCTTCAGCACATAAACTTGCTGTTAATGCTTTATCTGCTTCTTTCGTTGTACGATCTTTAACAAGTTCGAATGCACACATCGCTCCTAAACCACGCACATCACCAATACAGTTATATTTTTTCTTCATTTCTTCAAATCGATCCATTACAACTTTCCCTACATGAAAAGCTCGATCATTTAATTTTTCTTTCTCTATAATATCCAAAACAGCTAATGCCGCCGCGCATCCTAATGGACTTCCAGCATATGTTCCACCAAGTTCCCCTGGTGCTGATTCATTCATAACTTCTTTTCGGCCAATAACGCCACTAATTGGTACTCCTGCCCCTAATGATTTCGAAACAGTAATTAAATCTGGAACGACATCATAGTGATCAATTGCAAAGTATTTTCCTGTACGGCTAAAACCTGTTTGAATTTCATCAGCTACAAATAAAATGCCATGTTCAGAGCAAAGATGACGTACTTCTTGTACAAACTTCTTACTTGGAACGATAAAACCACCTTCGCCTTGGACTGGTTCCATCACAACAGCTGCTATGCTTTCTGGTGCAACTTCTGATATTAAAAAGTTCTTAAATTCTTCAATAATAAAGTTATCGTATTGTTCGTCTGTTAAACCTTCTGGACGACGATATTCATATGGGAATGGTGCTTTATATACTTCTGGTGCAAATGGGCCGAATCCGAATTTATAAGGCTTTACTTTACTTGTCATCGTCATTGTCATCAATGTACGACCATGAAATCCTTTTGAAAACGCAATAATGCCAGGTCTTTTCGTATATTTACGAGCAATTTTCACAGCATTTTCAACTGCTTCAGCACCACTATTTAAAAATAGTACTTGTTTCTCAAAGTTTCCAGGAGCTAATGCAGCAAGCTTCTCTGCTAATTCAATATATGGCTCATACATCATGACATTAAAACCAGTATGAATATATTGGTCTACTTGTTTATGAAGTGCTTCTTTCACAGCAGGGTGGCAATGTCCTACGTTAATCGTTCCGATTGCTCCGGCAAAATCGATAAATTGATTTCCATCTACATCTGTCACAAGCGCACCATTGGCTGACTGTACGAATGTTGAAATTCCATTACTCACACCTCTTGGTACGATATTTTGACGGCGCTCTAATAAAGAAGCTGCCTTTGGTCCTGGAATTTGTTCATTTACTTTAGCGAATTTTGTATTCATCGTTTCTCCCATCCTTTTCTATGCTATGATTTTCTTTTTCTATATTGCAAAATACATGCCAACTTAATGAATACAACAATTTTCTAGTTTTCTCAGGATTTCGACATAAAAAATAAGTCTATATTGACTTAATACAAGTCAATATAGACTTATTTTATTTATAGATTAGACTTTTCTCGTTCCCAAATAAGTTCTCCAGAATCAGAAATGAAATTACCGACAGAATCTAATACAATATCTGCAAGTGGTGCTAATGTTTGAAGATCGCTCGTCCCAGAAAGTACTCCAATTGCATAACAAGCCCCGCTATTTTTCGCTAAATGTAAATCGGTCGGTGTATCACCAACTACCGCTACTTCAGATGAATCCAAGCTAAACTTCTCACAAAATGCTTCTACAATTTGTTTATCTGGTTTTTGTGCTGGAAATGTATCTGAAGCTACAATACAATCAAAGAAAGATTCCAATTGATACTGCTTTAAAAATAATTCTGTCGGCGCAAAATCATCAGCTGTCACAACCCCTAAAATGAACCCTTTATCTTTCAATGTTTGTAAAACCCTTGGTAAATCCGCTGTCATCCTCATATAGGAACGATGCTCGTACATGAGAGTAAATAATTTTTCACTTACCCAATGATGCATCTCACACTCTTTTACAGACGGGATGTACTTACAAAGGGCATTTGCCACATCAAGACTTGTTCCAGCCGCTAATGCACTACGCGGATGAACAAACGCCCCTTCCACACCAATTTCTTTCAAAAGAGTTAGTTGTAACGATTGAGGTAAATGGTATAGTTCTATCAGTTCAGTTACAAGCTCTTCCGCTACTTTTATCCAAATTGAATGAAAGTCCATTAATGTTCCATCTTTATCAAATAAAATCGCTTTTACCTTCTTCATACCATCCTACCTTTCGGTTCTTCTCCCATTCAGTGTAGCAAGAAAATGTGGATGTAAAATGAAAAAATTGTAAAAATACCATAAAAATCAAACTAACTTCCAATTTACAATTCAAAAAAAGATGCCTTTATAGGGCATCCTCTTTATGTTCCGGAACAAAAAGTTCCAGACAATGATATATATTTTCAAATTCCATCGGTGCGTCTCCACCGTATTCACCATCTAAGTTAATCATTAATTTATCCGGTGAATGAACCTTAATACGATTCGCTTGTGTATATAAAACTTTTGGATTATTAATATGCTCACCGCGTTGTGCTTGTGTTGCCGCTTTAATCAAATCAGCAATAGAGCCCTTCTTCAGCACTAATAAGTCAAATAAGCCATCGTTAATAGATGCATATGGTGCAACCTTTTCAAAACCACCGACTGAGCGCGTATTCGTAATTAAAAACATCGTAATTTCTTCTTGCAGGAGCTTTCCATCATACTCAATTTCAACATATGTTGGATGTAATGATGGGAGCATTTCAATACCTTTTAAATAATAGGCAAGTTGTCCTAAAACTGTTTTTAACTTACTTGGCACTTCATATGTTAATTCTGTAATACGTCCGCCGCCAGCAATGTTAATAAAATATGTATCGTTCGCTCTGCCAAGGTCTAACGGGACAGTCTTACCTTCACAAATAATATCCGCCGCCTCTTCAATAGAACGCGGCACACCAATTGCACGTGCAAAATCATTCGTCGTCCCAACTGGAATGATACCGAATTTTGGACGATGTTCATTCCCTACTAAACCATTTACTACTTCATTTAACGTCCCGTCACCACCTGCTGCAATAACGACATCAAACTTACGATCTGCCGCTTGCCTCGCTGCCACAGTCGCATCTCCAGGACCCGTTGTTGCATGACAAGATGTTTCATATCCAGCTTGTTCTAATTTTTGTAATACTTCTGGTAAACTCTTTTTAAATAACTCACGACCAGAAGTAGGGTTATAAATTATTCTTGCTCGCTTCATCATTCATTAGCACAGGAAATTTCTCATTCATAGAAAAAGAATATACCGAACCCTTATTCAGCGTTCCTATGCCTACCTCCTCTCATCTTCCTATCCTTCTTTTATCCCGCTCAAACAGGCAGTAAGAAACTGATTCGTGTAGCCCTCTATTAGTAAAATGTTCACTAACAAAGGTTTTGCTTTATTTGACCAAGAAATATATCTTTCCACTCTTTATTACTTCTCATTGTTTCACAAAAAATAAATATAACGAATAATAAGTATTTATTATTTCACGAGATGAAAAACTCTCTATGTCTAGATTTATCATTATTCCCACCTTTTTGCAACTATCATACCATAGTTGCTATACAAACATTTTCTCACTTTTGTCAGTTAATCAAACGTTTGTTTAAATAATTTGTTAATTTAAACAAACGTTTGATTAACTCAGAAAAAACACCCAAATATGGGTGCTTTCTCTGCTTAATCTTTAATACTTGTTTTAGCTTATCGTTTATTGATTTCTTCTAACAAGATCTTGTTAACAAGCGGTGGATTCGCTTGTCCTTTTGTTGCTTTCATAATTTGACCAACTAAGAAGCCAATTGCACGGTCTTTACCGTTTTTGAAGTCTTCAATAGATTGTTCATTATTATCAAGAATTTCTGTTACAATCTTACGAAGTGTGCCTTCGTCAGAAATTTGAACAAGACCTTTTGCTTTAACGATTTCTTCTGGGTCTCCACCTTTTTCAATTAACTCATTAAATACTTTTTTCGCAATTTTAGACGAAATTGTACCCTTTTCAATTAATTGAACCATTTTAGATAGTCCAGCTGGCGTTAATGCTACGTCTTTTAATTCTTTTTGTTGCTTATTTAAGTATGCAAGTACTTCACCCATTAACCAGTTTGATGTTAATTTTGCATCTGCACCGTCTGCAACCGTTGCTTCAAAGAAATCAGACATTTCTTTTGTTAACGTTAATACGTGTGCATCGTAAGCTGGTAAGCCAAGCTCTTCAACATAGCGTACTTTACGAGCATCTGGAAGTTCAGGAATAGAAGCACGAACACGCTCTTTCCACGCATCGTCAATATAAAGTTCAACTAAGTCTGGCTCTGGGAAGTAACGGTAATCGTCAGATCCTTCTTTCACACGCATTAAGATTGTTTTCTTCGTTGCTTCATCATAACGACGTGTTTCTTGTTGGATAATACCACCAGATAATAATTCTTTTTCTTGACGTACTTGCTCATGCTCAAGACCTTTTTGTACGTAAGCGAAAGAGTTTAAGTTTTTCAGCTCTGCTTTTGTACCAAACTTCTCTTGTCCAACTGGACGAAGAGAAATGTTTGCATCACAGCGAAGAGAACCTTCTTCCATCTTACAATCAGATACGCCTGTATATTGAATGATTGATTTTAATTTTTCTAAGTATGCATATGCTTCTTCTGGCGTACGCATATCTGGCTCAGATACGATCTCGATTAACGGCATACCTTGACGGTTGTAGTCTACTAATGAGTAGCCTTCACCTGTATGCGTTGATTTACCTGCATCTTCTTCTAAATGAAGACGTGTAATACCGATACGTTTCTTTTTACCGCCTACTTCAATTTCAATCCAACCATTTTCCCCAATTGGTTTATCAAACTGAGAAATTTGGTAAGCTTTCGGGTTATCTGGATAGAAATAGTTTTTACGGTCAAACTTTGTTTCTGTTGCGATTTCACAGTTTAATGCCATTGCAGCTTTCATTGCAAAGTTAACTGCTTCTTTATTTAGAGTTGGAAGCACCCCAGGATATCCTAAGTCAATTACACTTGTTTGTGTATTTGGAGCCGCTCCGAATTCTGTTGGACTCGCAGAGAAAATTTTCGAATTTGTTTTTAACTCAACGTGAACCTCTAAACCAATAATTGTTTCAAAATTCATCTATGCTCGCCTCCTTACAGACTTGCTTTTTTTGTATGATAATCTGTTGCTTGCTCAAATGCATGTGCAACGCGGTAAATCGTCGCTTCATCAAAATGCTTACCGATAATTTGTAAACCAAGCGGCATGTTGTTCGCACCGAATCCACATGGGACAGAAATTGCTGGAACACCCGCTAAGTTTACTGGAATTGTTAAAATATCATTTGCGTACATTGTCATTGGATCATCAATTTTTTCGCCCACTTTAAACGCTGGAGTTGGCGTAGTTGGTCCAATAATAACATCATAGTTAGCAAATACATTTTCAAAGTCATTTTTAATTAATGTACGTACTTGTTGTGCTTTTTTGTAATATGCATCATAGTAACCAGAGCTAAGTGCAAATGTACCAAGCATAATACGGCGTTTTACTTCGTCACCAAAGCCTTCGCTACGCGTATTTTTGTAAAGGTCCATTAAGTTATTCACATTATCAGAACGAACGCCATAGCGTACACCATCAAAGCGTGAAAGGTTAGCAGACGCTTCAGAAGAAGATATTAAGTAGTACGTTGCTAGCGCGTATTTAGAGTGCGGAAGAGATACTTCTTCCCAAGTCGCTCCCATACCTTCTAACACTTTTAAAGCAGCTAGTACTGACTCACGAGCTTCTTCGCCAACACCTTCGCCTAAGTATTCTTTTGGTACAGCGATGCGTAAACCTTTTACGTCGCCTGTTAAACCAGCTAAGTAGTTACCAACTTCAACGTTTGCAGAAGTTGTATCCATACGATCAACACCTGAAATAGCTTGTAATAAGTATGCATTGTCTTCTACTGTACGTGTAATCGGTCCGATTTGGTCAAGAGAAGATGCAAATGCAACTAAACCAAAGCGAGATACACGTCCATATGTTGGTTTTAAACCAACAACGCCGCAATATGCAGCTGGCTGACGGATAGAACCACCTGTATCAGAACCTAAAGAGAATAATACTTCTCCTGCCGCTACTGCTGCTGCAGAGCCACCACTAGATCCGCCCGGAACATAGTCTAAATTCCAAGGGTTTTTCGTAGCATAGAAACCAGAGTTCTCATTTGAAGACCCCATTGCAAACTCGTCCATGTTTAATTTACCGATTGTAATTGTGTCAGCAGCTTTTAGCTTTTGCACAACTGTTGCATCATAAATTGGATCAAAATTTGCTAATATTTTGCTCGCACAAGTTGTACGCAGACCATTTGTTACAATGTTATCTTTCACACCGATTGGCATACCGAATAGTAAACCGTTATCTTCAGCACCAATCTTCGCATCTAATTCTTTCGCTTTCGCACGTGCATTTTCTTCATCTAATGTAAGAAATGCTTTTACGTTATCTTCAACATCCGCAATACGTTTGTAAGACTCTTCTACTAAATCCGTAACGGAAATTTCTTTGCTGTTTAATTTCTTATGTAACTCTAATACAGAATGATCAAATAATGACATCGAAATTCCCCTCCTCTATTCTAATACTGCTGGAACACGGATTTGATTATCTTTGTGATCCGGTGCATTTTTTAATACTTCTTCAACTGGTAAACCTTTTTCTGGTACATCTTCACGCATAATATTTTTCATATCTAGTACGTGAGTTGTTGGTTTTACATTTGTTGTATCTAATTCATTTAACTGCTCTGCAAATGTAACAATTGCATCGAGTTGTTTTTGGAATTTTTCTGCTTCTTGATCTGTAATTGCAAGACGTGCTAAATGCGCTACATGCTTTACATTCTCCACGGAAATTCTTGACACGGCTAGGCCACCTCCATAATATATCGTTCAATCTACAATACTATTGATGATACCAAATTTTCAGTACTTCAAGCAAGTCAACACACGGCACTTACAGCATTTTTACATAAAAAAAGAAAGGCTTTTGCCTTTCCTCTCAATTTAATCTTTATCTAACGGTTCTTTTTTCGGAAAACGCTCGTTATCTTCTTCATTATCACGGATTGTTTTTTGAAGCACAAAACATGACATCGTTAAAAATAATGTACCTATTAAATAGTATCCTTTTACACTTAGTGTTTCATCTAATGTATAAATACCAATTAACATACCAGAAAGCGCACAAACAAATGAAGTCCATGCTAAAAATGTGAACGCTTGGGTATTTCTTCTCCTCATTGTTCTCCCCCTTGTAGCTGTATATCCATTATAGATAAGTATATTACCATTATGGATTTTTATGTAAAATATACTTCTGTATCTATTACTCTATCACACACATTTTCTATTATAAAGTTTATTTTTCGTTCTAATCTGAAAAAACAAAAAATAATCATTTTACATTTATTTCAACTAATCAAGGAATGAGAACGGATATTACGAATACTGAAATATTTGTCAGTGGAAGCAATTGTTGGAATATGAATAATTGTTAGACTCACTGCTAGATAACACCTAATAAATTTTCTATCAAGATGAATGTGTACCTTATTTATCACTTTCTAAAACAGAAGTATTCTGTCTGTTATAGATAGAACAACAAGCAGATATTACGATGACTAAAATAACCGAAATTCTCGATATTCCAATTATGGTTAATCCGCGGATAGTTGTTTCTTTAAATCCTTATCCATTATTTCTACATTTTTACTTTTTTTCAGTTTTTCGATTACATCATCAATCGATTTAGCATTAGCACTTAAATAGTCCTTCTTCACTTGTTCTTTAATATCGTTATATTTCTTTTGTTCATGCTTAGTAACCTTAATAATATGGTAACCATAATCCGTTTTCACCGGATCACTGATTGTACCGACTTCTTGCTTAAATGCAGAATCTGCGAATTCCGTAACCATTTCCTTACGCGTAAACTCACCAAGAGAACCGCCTTTTTCACCAGAAGTTGTATCTGTAGATTTCTCCTTTGCCAGCTTAGAAAAATCCGCTCCATCATCCAGCTGTTGTTTGATTTCAGTTGCTTCTTCTTCCGTACTAACCAAAATATGAGATGCTGTCACATATTCATAGTTCGTCTTATTTTCATTATAATAAGCTTTTAGCTTTTTCTCAGACGTCTTGATTCCTTCCGTAGCAGCCTTTTCTTGAAGCAAGCTTATCTCCAATTGTTCTTTAAAAGAAGCTGCATCGGCATATCCATTACTAGTCAATGCTAATTCAAATTCATCATCTGACCCATACTGAGATTTTATTTCATTGAACGCTTTATTTAATTCTTCATTGGAAATTTTATATTTTGTACTCAATAATTTTTCTTCAATTAAACTTTCTAGCACTGTTGCTCCGCTCGATGTTTTTAGCACCTCATATAAGTCATCTTTTGTAATATTTCCGGCATCCGTTTTTACAATTACTTCACTGCCAGAGGATGAGCACCCCACCAACCCAATAGTAAGCGCTAGACTGAAAGATAAAGCTGCGATTGTTTTTTTCATTTTTTTGATCTCCGTTCTATAGTAATATATGTGAAATTTCCTAATGGAATGTGTTTGTTTTTTACGTATACTCTCTTTCATTTGAACTAGAAAAACTTTAATAGCTATTTAAAAATTGAATGGTAAATTTATTTATCAGTATCCCTTTTGACTACGCTTTTGTTGCTAGCAACAAAACAGATACCTAGCCCAGCTGTCAAAATTACTGTTTTTTTAATTTTCATTTGGGCCCACTCCTTTATTGCAAGAAACACGGAACACCCAATATCGGCTTCCTATAAAATTTATTAAACTACCAATCAACGTTGCAGTCACTTTAGAAACAGCCAAAGACTGCTCTAAAGTGTCATGCATACCACTTAGTATTAGAGATACTACAACAAGACTCAAAAGATTAACGCATGTAAATTTCAATGGTTCTTTTACAACTTGTTTTCTTCCTTTTTGTTGGAACGTCCACTGTCTGTTAAGCAAGTAGCTGTTTACTATGCCGCAACTATAGGATATCCACTGGGCCGGGAAAAGCGGTACCCCCACCATGACCAGCAATGTAAAAATCATTATATCGATACCAGTATTAAGCGAACCCACTGCTAAGAATTTCAAAGCTTGTATCCAACTTTTATTCATAAACTACCTCATGATTCGTTGTTGACTTTTCCTTTGTCTGTTCCCCATAGAATTCCCGTATGATATATAAGGGTCTTCCTTTTGTTTCATCATAGATCCGCCCAATATATTCACCGATAATCCCTAGCATAAATAGCATAAAGCCGTTAAAGATTAGCATAATACTAATCATGGAAGGCCAACCTTTCATAGTTGCTTCAGTAAAAAGAGTGAGATACAGAACATACATAAAGTATAGGAAACCCGATCCAGATAGAAGTAGCCCGGAATAAATCGCCAACTTCAAGGGCTTATAAGAGAAAGAAAGAATCCCATCCAAGCATAGCTTTATCATTCGCTTGAGAGGATATTTGGTTTCACCTGCCAGCCTTTCATCTCGAACATATTCAACAGATGTTTGACGGAATCCAACCCAACTGACTAATCCTCGGACAAATCTATTATTCTCGGTTATCCGTTTCATTTCTTTACATACCTTTTGGTCCATAAGACGAAAATCTCCCGTATCCACCGGTATATCGATATCTGTAGAAGCGCGAAGCACACGGTAAAACATGCTTGCTGACCACTTTTTAAACCATGTTTCTCCCTTACGCTTTATTCGTTTTGCATAGACTACTTCGTAGCCTTCTTTCCATTTTTCAATCATTTGCAGAATCAATTCAGGTGGGTCCTGTAAATCAGCGTCAATGATAATAACCGCATTCCCTTTTGCATAATCCATGCCAGCTGTGATGGCAATCTGATGACCAAAGTTCCGGGAAAAATCAATGAGCTTCACTGCTTTATCGCATCTGGCAAAGTCTTTTATAATATCAGCACATTTGTCTTGGCTTCCGTCATTAATGAACAGTAATTCATACGTATCATTCGTATCCTTCATGACCTTTTTCAGTCTCCGGTAGGTTTCTTCAATAACAGCTTCTTCGTTATACATGGGAATTATAATCGAATAACATATATCGTTTCTCATTCTTGCTTCACTCCTTTACAACGTTACTTTATACAAAGTATTTGAGCGTCCAGGACCACCCATATTAACGCTTTCCTTGTCACTGTTTTGCGTTGTCTGCCATTCTTCAGATGGGATTTCCTCACCATTTTCCTGAATCCACTGTGTCACTTCAGAACTTCCGCCTCGCATCCCTTCACCTGAAATGAGGAAGTATTTTACGTTCCCACTTGATACCAATTTTTCTAAATCCTCAACCGTATAAACCGGATCAGAACCAGAAAATCCGCCCATTGTTATCACGGATTCTCCCTTATCTATAATGTAAGGAGCTGCAGTTTGATAGCTTGTTGTAGCAAACAAATATTGTTCACCAGTATTGTTTTTCTTTAAGTATGACAAAGTTTTACTATCTAAACTCTCGCTATCCATTCCTCCTTGCTTGTTTCTTGGCATTCCCGAAGGTTGTCCACTAGTCATTGGCCCTTTCATATCATCTTCTGATGAAGTATTAGATTTATCTTCACGATCTCGTTCGGTCGGAATTTCACCGCCGTCAGGACCTCCTTGTCCATTCATTGTAGGCATCGCTCCTCCTGCGAAACCACCCATGTTACCTTTACCATCAGCCGAGCTCGGTCCCGCCTGTGGCAGCATACTGTTTCCACCATACGTAATCGGTGTAGTAGCCCAATACAATGGTCCAATCAGCAGTATAAGTAATCCTGCAATGCTTACTGCAAGAGGTAACTTTACCTTTCTATACTTAAACAGAACAAGTACCAGAGCAAAGATTATTCCTGCAGACGTTATACCAATAGACCAACCAGTCCCAATTACATCATCATAAGGATGGATAATGTACCATTGGAATCCCGCCGTTCCTACAACTGCAGCCGGCAATAACCAAGATTTCCAACCAGCATTGCTTTTGTAATCTTCAAAAAGCTGTGTCCAACCGGATCCAAACAGAGCTGCAATAGGAGCTGCGAGCATAATCAGATAATAATGATGGAAGAAACCTGCAATACTGAAGAATGCCATTGCCGGGATTAACCATACGAGCCAGAAGACTATTTCTTTATGCTTGGGCGTTATATTGTTTCTTCGTAAACCAGCCAATAAGCTGACACTAGCGATAGCAACAAATGGAAGTAGCCAACTAGCCTGCCCAGACAATTCAGACTGGAACAAACGGAGTAGACCTTTCTCGCCAGTTCCAAAATTACCGCCTGCTCCGCCACCCGGACCACCATTATTACCTCCAGGCTGGCCGTCTCCTTTACCTATTTGAGCTCCTTGGCTATCATCATTGCCGTTTGTTGAATTAACTCCGTTTTCGGTTTCGTCGTTCGTCTTCGTCTCATTGTTATCCTGAGGCGGTTGATATTGATTATTTACATTAGGAGCTCCTTGGTTACTATCATCACTATTTGCCGAGTCAACTCCATTTTCAATACCACCGTTCGGCATTCCCCCATTGTTATCTTGAGGTTGGTGCTGTTGATCGTTCGCACCGGGTGCTCCCCCGCCGCCTCCTTGATTTCCTGTGAGACGAGAAAGTCCATTGTAACCAAACGCTAATTCTAGAACCGAGTTCGTCTCACTACTACCAACATATGGGCGTTTATCTTCAGGAATAGCATCCACAATAACTGCCCATGAAAGAGAAATAGTAAGCATGATAGCTGTTGCCCCAGAGAGTAAACCAATCTTTTTCTTCCAGTTTACTTTGGCAGCCCAAACATAGAAGACATAAAAAGCCGGAAGTACCATATAAGCCTGTAGCATCTTCATATTGAAGGCCAAACCTATTACTGCAAAGGCACCAAAGAGACTCCAAACACTACTACGCTTCACGCTTCTAAATAATAACCAAGTAGCTAGCAAAAGGGTAAATACGAGCATACTATCAATATTGTTTGTTCGGCTCACTGCCGCTGCAATTGGCGTACATGCAAAAGCTAAAGCCCCAAGTCTTGCAGCTGCTAAGCCGAAAGATGGTTTTACTAAAAAATAAATGAGCAGTACTGATCCCACCCCAGCCAATGCCTGCGGAAGAATCACACTCCAACCGTGCAAACCAAAGATATAAGCACTTATTGTTTGTATCCAAAATGTAACAGGTGGTTTATCCACTGTTACAGATCCTGCTGAATCGAGAGAACCGAAAAAGAAATTATGGAAGTTTTGCAACATGCTTGCTACTGTAGTGGTGTAATAAGTATTTGCATACTGATCGGTCCAAATGTTATATCCATTTAAAAAAGCTGCCAATAAGACTATTAATATTAAAGGCACATCTAATCGGTTTTTTAACCGTGAAAACATGATATTACAACTCCTTAATCACTTTATATTTTGAACTAGGCCATGACTGTATTATCATCCTTCAAGCTGAAATGAACTTGAATATAAGCTGAAAGTTTCCTGAATACGTAAAATACCTTTACATTAAGGATTAAATAAGAAGAAATGAAAAAATTTCACCACTAGTTCTGGCTGCTTTCAGCAAATTTTCAGCATAATCGTAGATAATAGTAATAATTACAGCACAGGAGGTATTAAAAAGGTGAATTCTCTTAAAGGAATTAAAATATTGTTAGTGGATGACGAGCCACACATTTTACAATTTTTAGAGATAGGATTGATGAACGAAGGATATGAGGTAAAAAAAGCTGCTGATGGAATAAGTGCTATTAACTTGGCACAAGAATTCCAGCCACATGTAGCAATCTTAGATGTAATGATGCCTGGCATCGACGGGTTTGAAGTGTGCCGTATGATTAAAAAAAGTGGTTCTCACACTTCTGTGATCATGCTTACTGCAAAAGACGAAGTGGATGATCGGGTGAAGGGACTGACGTTAGGAGCAGATGACTATGTCATAAAACCGTTCAGTTTCGATGAGTTACTTGCTCGTATACACGCTCGTCTTCGCAATCAATTTCCGAATCTGTTCGGAGAGGTAATTTACGGTCCATTTAAAGTAGATGATCGTAGAAAAGAATTACTATTTAACGGTAAAGTTTTGGAACTTTCTCCAACGGAATATGAACTGCTTAAATATATTGTAATCAACCATGGAATTGTATTAAGTAAGGGCATGATACTCGATAAGGTATGGGGCTATGATTTTCAAGGAGATGAAAATATTGTAGAGGTGTATATTCGCTCACTCAGGGAAAAATTAAACGATAAGGAACACCAACTCATTCGTACGATTAGGGGAGCGGGTTACCGTGTGGATTTACCATGATTAGACGTATTACTTCTTTTATAAAAAAGGTGCTTTTGCCTCGCTCTCTGCGCCGTCAACTCCTAACGAGAACATTATTTATTTTATCTCTTATTCTTTTGAGTATTGGTCTTTTGCAATATTGGGTGATGAAAGACTTTCTATATAACAACGAGGCTGAAACATTACGAGCAAAGATGATGTCTTTACCGCCAGAAATAGATTTACTTCCCTTTGATTCACAAAATAAAGTAGAAAACCATCCTGAACCTAACCGACCAAAATTCCTGTTTTCACAAGATATTTCACTTGCAGTTATCGGAAAAGACGGTCGTTATGAAGATCTCGCAGAGAGTACTGGAATGTCCTCTCCAAAGCTGTCAAACAAAGATTATACAAAAATATTAGAACAGTTCTCGAGTCATAAAAAAATCGAATATAGAGTAGTACGTAATAAGGAAGGAATAGAACAATTAATAGTATTTAGACCAATTCGAGGCATTCCTGATGGTTCGGATGGTAATTTAGATCAAGCTCCTAATTATATTCTTCAAATCGGAACAGATACTGCTCCTTTACGTGATGTTCTATTTCAGCAACTACTTACCTTCATTGTTCTGTCCGGACTTGCTCTAATTGCCGGTTTAGCACTATATTTACCGGTTCTGAAAAAAACACTTGTCCCTCTTTCTAACATTGTAAACGCAGTGAAAAATACAAATGCGGGTAATTTAGCCGAGCGCCTGCCCACACATCAAGGGCAAGAGGAAATTGATCGTTTATCAGAAACATATAACGGCATGTTAGAACGATTGGAGGCATCCTTTGAGTATGAAAGGGAAACAAAAGAACAAATGAGGCGTTTTATCGCCGATGCTTCTCACGAACTAAGAACACCGCTTACGTCAATTCATGGTTTCTTAGAAGTGTTATTACGAGGTGCAGCAGATCGCCCTGAGCAGCTTTATAATGCTTTAAATAGTATGCATGGTGAATCAAAGCGCATCATCAAGCTAGTAGAAGATTTATTATTTCTTGCAAAGATGGACCGTGAGCCTGGACTACATTTATCGGAAACCAATATTACTAAACTTATTCGGCAGATGGAGCCGCAATTAAGCGTTTTGGGAGGAAACCGACAGATATCATACGATCTAACAGAAGGCATAAAAGGGAATTATGATGCCGATAAGATTAAGCAAGTGATTTTAAACTTATTTCACAATGCAGTTCAATATACTGACCCTGTTAGAGGAAAAATAACAATTTCTTTAATGGTCTTGTACAATCAAGTGGAAATATCAGTACAGGACAATGGTTCGGGCATAGAATCAGAAAATCTTCCCTATGTATTCGATCGTTTTTATCGAATACATAGTTCTAGAACAAGGCAGCATGGTGGAGCCGGTCTAGGTCTCTCTATTACCCAAGCCATTGCTCATGCACATGGCGGAACGGTATCTGTAAAGAGTAAAGTTGGAGAAGGAACTACATTTTTTGTTTATCTCCCGCTAACATAATATATCATCCTCCTCTTTGAATGTTATATTTCAGTCTGTTATTAGAAAAAGGAGAGCACCACGGCTCTCTCCTTTTTCTTAAACTTATCTTGACTCTTATGAAGAATAAATTCTTCATATTACTTGTACTTCTATTAATTAAGAACTTTCCATTGAATTGAACAACTTATTATGAAATGTCATGCAGAATATCCCTTTCTTTTGTATTGCTTTAGCATATAAAATTCTTTATACAAACAGACAGAAAAATCGAAATAAATATTTGACATTTATTTCAACTCAGCATAAAATAAAAATAAATATTACGAACCTCGAAATATACGGGAGTGGAAATAATTGTTGCAATATGAACATTTTTTAGACTTACTGCTAGATAACGCCAAGAAGCTTTTCTATCCAGAAGAATGGGTAAGCCTTGATTTATCACTTTCTAAAACGGAAGTCTTCTGTTTGTTATGGATGGAGCGAAATACAGATATTACGATGACGAAAATCACCGAACTTCTTGATATTCCAATGAGCACAACGACGGGTGTTGTTAATCGTCTTGTCAAAAAAGGATATATTGAGCGCTATCGTAATGAAAGTGATCGACGTATTGTATTAATTCGCTTAACAGAAACTGGCATACAGCTCACCCAAGAAGTGAAACAAAATGCGGCTCACTACTTTAGCATTGTGACGGAAGCTTTATCAGAGGAAGAGAAAGCATTCTTACTACAAATCTTCCAAAAGATTATGAACCACATCGCTACGTCACAACAAAAAACAGAAGAAAAACTTCCTTCACCTAAGATAAAAAACATTCCGATTGAATAAAGCCCTTTATGGGTTTTTATTCAGAAATATATTTCGACATTCGTAATATTCGACTACCGAAACAAAGGGGATATAAATATGAGAATTCTTTTGTATACAGGTAAAGGCGGCGTAGGGAAAACTAGTATTTCAGCAGCAACTGCACTTCAAAGTGCAAAAAAAGGCTTAAAAACATTAGTCATGAGCACAGATCCTGCTCATAGTTTAGGAGATTCATTTGGCATAAAATTATCTTCTGATCCACAAGAAATTCGTGAAAATTTATGGGCGCAAGAAATCAATACAATTTATGAAATGGAAAAGGGCTGGGGAAAATTACAAAAATATATTACGTTGCTGTTCACATCAAAAGCTGCTGATGATATTACAACGGAAGAATTAACGATGTTTCCTGGCATGGAAGACTTAATTAGCTTACTCCGTGTACTCGATTACTATAAACAAAAAACATATGATGTCATCATTATTGACTGTGCACCAACTGGAGAAACTCTTGCCATGTTAAGCTTTCCTGATATGCTCGGCTGGTGGATGGAAAAACTCTTTCCGATTAAAAGAAAAGTTTTAAAAGTTGTCCGTCCTGTTGCACAACCACTTCTGGGAGTCCCTCTTCCTACTGATGATATTATGGATGAATTAACGAATACGCTTGAACAGCTAGGAGAAATGCGTGATATTTTATCTAACCGGGAAGTGACAAGTATTCGCGTTGTTGTAAATCCAGAAAAAATGGTTATTAAAGAAGCTCAGCGTAGTTTTACCTATTTGAATTTATATGATTACAACGTGGATGCGATCATGATTAACCGAGTCATCCCTGATACTGTTACCGACTCCTACTTCCAAGCGTGGAAAGATGCTCAAAAGAAATATAAAATATTAATTCAAAATAGCTTCCAACCACTTCCTATTTATGAAACCCCAATGTTTGAACAAGAAGTAGTTGGCTTACCTATGCTAGAGCGCGTAGCAGATGCTTTATTCAAAGGTGATGTAGAACCAACTGCCGTAAAATTCAACGGGCGTACACAATATGTAAAAAAAGATGGCGATGAATATATTTTTGTCCTCTCTATTCCATTCTCTGATAAAAGTGAATTATCGTTAAATCAAAAAGGTGATGAACTCATCATTCGCGCCGGTTCTGTTAAACGTAACATTACGTTACCTAAAACGTTAACACATTTATCCATTCAAGGAGCGAAATTTGAAGGGGATGTACTAAACATTCATTTTGGAGGTGTGGTTCATGCGTGAGGAATTACTACGACACATCATTCGTAAGAAATTAGAGGTTGGAATGTATATCCTAGGCGAACTACCACCCCCAGTTCAACAATCTGCTAACAAGATGCTAAATATATTACAAGAGGAGCTTTCTTCTTATAAGCAAGAAAAAACACAAAATACGAAAAGCAACTTACAAAGTATTACGATTGAATAATAACGGAGAAGGCCTCTTCTTAGGGGCTTTCCATTCCTTTATGCGGGGGTGATGTATTTGATGAAAACACCCAGTATTAAAATTCCTTCTACTAATCGTATAATTTGGTTTATCCCTTTATTATTTTTCATTCATAATTTTGAAGAATCTATTCGTATGCCTCAGTATCTCACTGATCAATTCTCTATCAACTTCATAAGTCATCAGCAATTTATGATAGCCATTTGTATATTATCAATCCTTGTTCTACTCTTTATTGTCCTATATCAAATCCAAATTATATCGTCTATTTACTGGATTCTTTTCATACAAGGTGCTATTTTCTTTAATGCGGTTCAACATACGATTTTATTTTTCGTTTATCGCTCTTACAATCCTGGGACGATATCAGCATTTGTGATTGTACTATTTTCATTCTACTTATTTTCCTTAATAAGAATAAGAGTTCAAAAAAAGAAACTAGTCCTTACACTTGTTTGCAGTTTACTCTCCTGTCCTGTTATAATCTGGATTACCTTATTTTCAGCTAGTTTCTTTACTTAATCCAATAAAAAAAGACCAGGAAAACTCCTGGCCCTTTCACTCTACCTAACAGACATTGGATTTTATATTATACAGAATTGGAAGGTACAAAATTAGGGTATCGTCTGTTAGGTATGATTATATGTTGAACGAGCTAACAGCGGAGGGGTTCCTACTGTTAGTTCGTTAAACCCGATATTATTTTACGATTTTCTCTAACTCTTCAAGTGAAAGGTCTACTGAAATCGCACCATCTTTTGTTTCTTTCTTAACTGCTTCTACTACTTCTTTTGAATGGTACAATTCAATCACTTTTCTGATTGTTGGATCATTTCTATCTTTCGTACGAGCCGCAAAGATATTAATATAAGGCTTCGCATTTTCATTTTTTGGATCCTCTAAGAAAATAGGATCCTTCGCTGGGTTTAAACCAGCTTGACCTGCAACACCATTATTAATAACAGAAGCTGCTACGTCTTTTAATACACGTGGTGTTTGCTGTGCAATTACCGGAGTAATTTTTAATTTTTTTGGATTTTCAGCAATACCACTTGGATCACCAAATAGACCAAAGTCTTTTTTCAATTTCAATAATCCAGCTGCATCAAGGAGTTTTAATGCACGCGCTTGGTTTGTTGGATCATTGGGAATTGCAATTTCTGAACCATCTGGAATCTCATTTGGTTTTTTATATTTTTCAGAGAATAATCCCATTGGTGCAATTTGTGTTGTACCAACAGCTGTAATATCTAACTTATGTTCCTTTTTAAACTGCTCTAAAAAAGCAATATGTTGGAATGAGTTCAATTCGATATCCCCATCAGCTAATGCTTTATTTGGTGTTGTATAATCCGAAAACTCTACAAGTTTAACTTTAATTCCTTCTTTTTCAGCTTTCTTCTGAAGAATAGTCCAAGCGTCTCCATCCGTTCCTGTTACACCGACGCGAACTACTTTTTCTTTTGCATCAGCTCCACAGCCGCTTAATACCGATACGCTAACCAACGCTGATAATGCAAATGCTAATATCTTTTTCATTTTCTTTCCCTCTCTTCCCTTTATGATCTATGTAAGAATACTTTAGCGAAATAGTTTCCTAAGTTTTGTGCAATTTGTACAAGAATAATAAGTAATACAACTGTCACGAACATAACCGATGTATCAAAGCGTTGATAACCATATGTCATTGCTAAATCACCAAGACCTCCGCCGCCGACAAGACCAGCAACTGCTGAAAATTCGATTAAGCCAACCGTCATAAACGTAACGCCTAAAATTAATGGTGCTAACGCTTCTGGAACAAGAATTTCAAAAACAATTCTTAGTGGTGATGCTCCCATCGCTTGCGCTGCTTCAATCACTCCTTTTGGAACAGAAACAAGATTTGTTTCTACCATTCTTGCAATTCCAATTGAAGCAACCAGCGTCATTGGAAAGATTGCTGCTGCCGTTCCGATTGTTGTTCCGATAACAGTACGCGTTAAAGGACTTAAAGCTACTAAAAAGATAATAAATGGGATCGGGCGAATCGTATTAATGAAAATATTAAGAATAGAAAAAACCAGTTTGTTTTCTAAGAAATTCCCTTTTCTTGTCACATATAAAAGTAAACCTAGGGGTATACCAAGTATTGTGGCAAATATAAGGGTTACAATTACCATCAAGAGGGTATCTCCTGTTGCATCTAAAATGCGTGGCCAAAATACACTCCAATCAACTCGCATAACCTTCAACCTCCCTCAGCTCAACCTGCAATCTTATATGTTGCAGCGCTTTTTGAATTTCTTTCTGTTCACCTTGCAGTTCTACGAGAAGATTTCCAAATAAAACGCCTTGCAGTTCAATAATATTTCCATAGAGTACATTTATATCCACATTATAGTTTTTAGCAATATACGATAATAATGGCTGCCCCGTCTCTTCACCTGTAAATGTTAAGCGGTAAATCTGTCCGCCATTTTGAATTTTCGTAAGTACACTTTCCGGTAAGTGGTCGTTAACAACAGAGCGAACAAAATTTTGAGTCGTCTTTGTTTTTGGCTTCGTAAAAACATCAAATAGCGTTCCTTCTTCAATTACTTTTCCTTTTTCCATAACAGCTACGCGGTGACAAATTTCTTTCACAACTTGCATTTCATGTGTAATCAGAAGAATTGTTAAATTGTATTCCCTGTTTACTTTCTTTAATAGGTTTAAAATTTCTGTTGTTGTTTCAGGATCCAATGCAGATGTTGCTTCATCACAAATGAGAATATCCGGTGATGTCGCAAGTGCTCTCGCAATCCCTACGCGTTGTTTCTGACCACCCGATAGTTGTTCTGGATAGTAGTTTGCTTTATCTTCTAATCCAACAAACTTCAGCAGCTCATTTACTCTTTCTTTTATCTCATTCTTTGGTAATTTCGCTAATTTCAATGGATAAGCAATATTCCCAAACACTGTTCTCGAATTAAATAAATTAAAACTTTGAAAAATCATTCCGATTCTTTGTCTTAGCTTTCGTAACTCTTTCGTTGATAAGGAAGTAATATCTTTATCATCTATTGAAATCGTTCCCGCTGTCGGTCGTTCTAACATATTCACTAAACGTAACAGTGTACTTTTTCCAGCACCACTAAAACCAATAATGCCAAATATCTCACCTTTTTTAACTGATAAGGTTACATCTTCAACAGCGCGAACTGTTTGACCACCTGATTCATATACTTTACTTACATTTTCAAAAGAAATCATTTTCTTCCCTCCTATATGCTGTAACAACTTGAAGCAGAGCCTTGAGGTAAAATAAAAAGCGCCCTTCTTCTTATCCATAATAAAAATAAGAAGAAGAGCACTTATATACTCATTCACATCTTCTCATCTTCCAAGCCTATTAGAGCTTGCTGGAATTAGCACGGTATTAAAAAAACCCGTTGCTGAGGTATCATAGGGCCAGTCCCTCCACCTCTCTGGATAAGAGTGTATCGATTTAATTGTCATTTAATTAATTCTTATTATAAAACTCTGAAAAGTAAGAGTCAACACAAACATTCTAAAATATATTAATTATTTTTCTATTGAAATTTTCAAATAAAATCAGAACACTTTTTCATTACAAAGGAATGAATTTTAACCTTATGTAAAATTCTTCTTCACGCACTCTTTCAGAAAGGAAAATATCCTCTACTAATTGAATAACATTACATGAATACGAAATAAAAACGGAGGACGATAGATGATATGAAAACAGCCCTGTTACTCGTTGACATTCAAAATGATTATTTCCCAAATGGAAGGATGGAATTACGTAACGCAGTAGAAGCTAGCGAGTATGCAAGTCAACTACTTCAGCATTTTCGAGAAGTGAATCAACCTATTTTTCATATCCAACATGTATCTACTAAAGAAAATGCTACTTTTTTTCTCCCTAACACAGAAGGCGTTCACATCCATGAAAATGTTCGTCCATTAAAAGATGAAACGGTTATCCTCAAACACTATCCAAATAGTTTTCGAGAAACTAGCCTTCTAGAGCAATTGCAACGCTTAGAAATTCAACATGTCATTATATGCGGAATGATGACACATATGTGTATTGATGCTACAGCAAGAGCTGCTTTTGATTTAGGCCTTCAATGTACGATTGTGCACGATGCATGTGCTACAAAAGATCTCCTATTTAAAAATGCTACTATTCCTGCTGTTTATATTCACAATACAATTTTAGCAAGTTTGAATGACGTATATGCAGATGTCATGAGTACAGAAGAGTTTTTAAGTTTTAGAAACTCGATCTGAAATAAAAAATCATGTCTCTCACAGACGGAGACATGATTTTTTATACTGTTATTCACAGGTTACCATAACTTGAAGTCTCCCGAACTTGTTTTTACTTTCACCTTATTTTCCTCTGTACCAACTTTTATTATTCCGTATCATTCGATAGACGTCTGTTTTTTCTTAATTTTCTACACTTCATTCCATCATAATTTGTTACAAGTTACGTTACTAAAATAAAAAAACACCACTTTCAGTGAGCAAAACCGAAAGTAGCGTCCTTTTGTCTAACCATAGATTTTCTTTCAAATTGTATTATACAGGAAATTCAAAAAATTAATACAGAAAAATATGACGAATGAATTAAATTTTCTAATGGTTTTGTTTCTTTTCATATTTTAAAGAAAATAACAATTTTCCAATCAACATCTTTCTTACATAAAAAAACCTTCCCTATTAGAGGAAGGCTTTTTCATCTATTTCTTACAGAGTTTCAGAAGTAGTTTTTGCTTGCATGTGAAGTGCTAAATAGTCAGGTCCACCCGCTTTAGAGTCCGTACCAGACATGTTAAAGCCACCGAATGGTTGGTAACCTACGATTGCACCAGTACATCCACGGTTAAAGTATAAGTTACCAACGTGGAAATCTTCACGCGCTTTTTCGATATGTTCACGGTTATTAGAAACAACTGCTCCTGTTAAACCGTATTCTGTGTTGTTTGCAATTGCAAGTGCATGATCAAAGTCTTTTGCTTTACAGAATGCTACTACTGGCCCGAAGATTTCTTCTTTCATTAGGCGAGCATCTTCTGCAACGTCAGCAACGATTGTTGGTTGGATGAACCAGCCTTTAGAGTCGTCACCTTCGCCACCTGCTACTACTTTACCCTCTTCTTTACCGATTGCAACATAGCTCATTACTTTATCAAATGCAGCTTGGTCATTAACTGGTCCCATGTTCATTCCTTTTTCAGCTGGGTTACCTACAGTTAATTCTTTTGTTAATTCAACAGCACGATTTAATACGTGATCGTATACATCTTCGTGGATTACTGCACGAGAGCAAGCAGAACATTTTTGTCCTGAGAATCCGAATGCTGATGCAACGATAGATTTTGCTGCTAATTCAAGATCTGCTTCTTTATCAACAACGATTGTATCTTTACCGCCCATTTCAGCGATAACGCGTTTTAACCAAATTTGACCTGGATTTACTTTTGCTGCGCGTTCGTAAATACGAATACCTACATCGCGTGATCCAGTGAAACTAATGAAACGTGTACGAGGGTGGTCTACTAAGTAGTCACCAACTTCAGATCCGCTACCAGGGATGAAGTTTACAACACCTGCCGGTAAGCCTGCTTCTTCTAACACTTCCATAAATTTCGCTGCTACTACAGGTGTTGTACTAGCTGGTTTTAGTAATACTGTGTTACCAGAAACTAATGCAGCTGTTGTCATACCTGCCATAATTGCGAATGGGAAATTCCAAGGAGAAATGATAACACCTACTCCTAATGGAATGTAAGAGAAACGATTATATTCAATTGGACGGCTTTCTACTGGAATACCGTCTTTTAACTTCAACATTTGACGACCATAATATTCCATAAAATCGATTGCTTCTGCTGTATCAGCATCAGCCTCATTCCATGGTTTACCTGCTTCTTTTACAAGAATAGCAGAAAACTCATGTTTTCTACGACGAACGATTGCGGCAGCGCGGAATAAAATGTCTGCACGCATTTCTGGTTTTGACTTTCTCCAAGTTTGGAATGTTTCATCCGCCACTTGCATTGCTTTTTCAGCTAATTCACGGCTTGCTTTTGAAACACTGCCCACAACTTCTTCTTTATTCGCAGGGTTTACAGAAACGATTTTCTCGTCTGTAGTGATCTTTTCTCCCCCGATAATTAATGGATAGTCTTGTCCAAGATAAGATTCTACTGTCTTTAAACCTTCTTCAAACGCTAACTTGTTAGCCTCTACTGAAAAATCTGTAAATGGCTCATGTTTGTATGCTACTACCATTCCTTTTAGCCTCCCCTTAGAAAAACGTTTACATTTTACAACATTATTCTACACGATAATTTAGATTTATTCAAATATTCCTAGACTTATATTTTAAAAATTAATTAATTTTTAAAATATAATAAAAAAAAGAAAAGCTTCATACATACGTATGAAGCTAAATAATATGAGCATATTCCATAATATTTTTTCCAATTAATAGAATTGTTACTAATAAAAATAAGGTACGAACATATCCAACACCTTTTTGCACAGCAAACTTCGATCCTAAATATGCTCCTAAAATCATAGATAACCCCATAATAATACCGTATTCAAAATGAATAATATCTAAAAATAAAAATGTAATTAAAGATACAATGTTACTAACGAAATTCAAAACTTTTCCAGATGCAGCTGCTCGAATAAAATCCAAACCAATTAATAAAAATGCAAAAATTAAAAAAGATCCTGTCCCCGGTCCAAAAAATCCATCATAAAATCCTACAATTAAAATAACGAAGTAAAACATTAATGCTTTTCCTTTTGTCATCTTTTTATAGGTGGAAACACTTCCCCAATCTTTTTTTACAATAATATAAATTGCAATAAATACCAACATAACCAGTACGAGTGGACGTAAAATATCTGGTGGAATAAATTTTACAACTAAAGCCCCTGCAATAGCTCCAATAATAGTTAATGGGATTAACTTTCCTACTATACGAAAGTCAACTTTTTTGGAACGAATGAAATAAATTGTACTTGTTAACGACCCCATCGTCGAAGCTAACTTATTTGTTGCAATTGCCGAAGCTGGCGGCAATCCTACAAACATAAGTGCCGGAAGTGAAATGAGCCCCCCTCCTCCAACAACAGAATCAATAAATGAAGCCAAAAATCCAAAAGCAACGAGTAATACGATAATCTGTAAGCTTAACTCATCCATGTCTTTTCTCCTTACCCCTTTTTGTTCACAACATTAGAAATTATAACAAAATTTCGGAATAAAAAAAGCCGTTCCATATAGGAACAGCTCTTATTCTTAATCTAAAATTTTCACAAATGGTTCATCCTGCTTCGCATCACGAATAATAATCGCTTCTGGGCGTTCAACAGATTTAATTGTCACCTGTACTTTAACATAGTTCGGGAAGTATTGCATAACAAGTCCCGCCACGTATTGCGTGAATCCAATTACTTCTGCTTTTCCATTAAATTGGACAGGAATTTCAACCTTCATTTCTTTTAATTGATCATCTTTATAGAATCCTGTTCCTACAACAGCTGTATAATCGCCTTTGAAATACTCGCTCAATTTTGCTTTAAAGTTTTCTACAGTTGTGTAATCTTCACGCACATCCGTTTTTGCTGATTCAGAAGGAAACAAGTAATATTTTTCATTAATTGCTTTCCAATCCCCTATTTTATCGCTACCTTTATCTACTTGAACGTACGATACGAATTTCCCTGGTACGAGTGCCGATTTTGCTCCTTGACGATAAATTGCAAACGTAATTGGGACATTTTTCAAGTCAGGATTTTTCTGTTGCATCAATGTTAAAATCTCTTGCGCCATGCGTTTACCTTCTTTTAACATGTCGTCTTCTGAAATATCAGCTTCACGCGGATACCCATGTTCTTCATTAAAATAATGAACTGAATTCATCGCTAGACCAACAACAACTCCACCCAATTCAACTTGATCACCTTTGCGCGCATAATAATCATGCTCTAAAATATTAGAAAGATAGATTTTACTTTTCTTGTTTCGAACCTCTAATGATTCTGATCCTCCTTCTAATGGTGGATTCAATCCGATGTTAGGAATTTTATCAGCTTCTTTTTTGCCAAGCTTCTCCTCTAACTCTTTTTGCTCAGCATCTGTGCGCTTTCTCTTTACAAGCATTTGAGCTGTGTCTTTGTCTAAATATTTACCACCTTGAAACAAATAATCTTTCGTACTAAATGATTCTTTTGCAATGCGCATTAATCCTGTTTCAAATTCATCTATATCCAGACGGCTATTTAACTGTTGTACAGCTAAACCACGTGCAGAACCTGATTCAAATGGCACCGTTGTTTTGTAATACTCATCAGAAATAGAATATTTCGGAACAATCGCTTGTTCTTTTGAGTTGCCCGATTTCTCAACAACTTTTTCTTCTTTTTTTATACTCGTGCTACATCCACTTACAAGTAGACCTAGGCTTAATACCGCTAATGCTATTTTTTTCATGGTAAGTTTGCACCTCTTACTTATTCAGCTCTTGTAAGAACCTCTCTTCATTCCAAACCTCAATATTATGTTTCTTCGCTTGTGCTAATTTTGATCCTGCCGCTTCACCGGCAACGACTAAATCAGTACTCTTACTTACACTACCTGTTACTTTTCCACCTAGCTCTTCAATCTTTTTCTTCGCTTCGCTACGCCCCATAACTTCTAGTTTTCCTGTTAAGACGATTGTTTTTCCAGCAAAGTAAGACGCAATATTTTGTAAATCAGCACGCTTTATGCCTTTGTAAGTCATGTTAACGCCGTACTGTTTAAATTGTTGTAATAATTCTAACACGTCGTCATTATCAAAGTACGTTACGATCGATTGGGCCATTTTCTCGCCAATTTCATTAATCTTTTTTAACTCTTCTTCTGTTGCTTTTACAAGGTGGTCCATCGTTTCAAAATGCTCAGCTAACGTGCGAGCAGCTTTTGCACCGACATGACGAATACCCAGTCCAAATAATAGACGCTCTAACGAATTTTCCTTAGAAGTTTCAATTGCTTGTACTAATTTAGAGGCTGATTTCTCACCAAAACGCTCTAATTGTAACAATTGTTCCTTCGTTAATGGATATAAATCGGCAAATGTCCGAATATAATCCGCTTCAAAGAGTTGTGTAATAACACGCTCTCCGAGTCCATCAATGTTCATTGCATTTCTTGAGACGAAATGAATCAGCCCTTCACGAATTTGCGCTGGGCATGCTGGATTAATACAACGAAGAGCTACCTCTTCTTCTAAACGAACAAGTTCACTGTCACAAGCCGGACAATGGGTTGGCATACGATACTCTTCTTCTTCACCAGTACGTTTATCGATAATAACGTTAACTACTTCTGGAATAATGTCTCCAGCTTTTTTCACAACAACGTAGTCGCCAATTCGAATATCTTTTTCACGAATTAAATCCTCGTTATGTAGAGATGCACGGCGGACAATTGTTCCTGCCACTCGAACTGGCTCTAGTTCTGCAGTCGGTGTCACAACACCTGTACGTCCCACGCTCAGTTCAATACCTGTTAATCTCGTTACAACTTCTTCTGCCGGAAACTTATAGGCAATTGCCCAGCGTGGACTCTTTGCTGTTGTTCCTAAACTTTCTTGCAAGGCTACATCATCTACTTTAATTACAATCCCATCGATTTCATAATCAAGATTTGGACGCTTTTCCTGCCATTCTTCTACATAAGCGATTACGTCTTCAATTGTTTCACAAGTGCGGCGGTTTGGGTTCGTTTTAAATCCAAGCTCGCCTAAGAAGTCTAGTGACTCACCATGGGATGCAATCATCTTTTCTTGCACATCAGCAAGGCCATACACAAACATTGACAAATTACGCTTTGCGGCAACTTTTGGATCAAGCTGACGAAGTGATCCTGCTGCTGCATTACGAGGATTAGCAAAAACAGCTTCACCATTTTGTTCTTTCTCTTCATTTAATTTTACAAATGAACGCTTTGGCATATATGCCTCGCCGCGCGCTTCCAATGTTACTTCTTCTTTCAAACGAAGAGGAATCGCTTTAATTGTTTTTAAATTTTGCGTAATATCTTCACCAGTTACGCCATCACCACGTGTTGCCCCTTGAATGAAGCGTCCTTTTTCATAATGAAGGGAAACCGCAAGACCGTCAATTTTTAGTTCACATATATATCTTACATTTGAACCATCAATTCCTTGACGCACCCTGCGATCAAAATCACGTAAATCACCTTCATTAAAGGCATTACCTAAACTTAACATCGGTGATTTGTGCGTTACTTTTTCAAATATATCAAGCACTGCTCCCCCAACTCGAACGGTGGGAGAGTCTTCTGTTACAAATTCTGGGTTCTCTGCTTCTAATTTTATAAGCTCCTGCATATCGCGATCATATTCCGCATCAGAAACAGAAGGATTGTCTAATACGTGATATTGATAGTTAAATGCATTCAACATATCACGAAGTTCTTCTATACGCTGCTTCGCCTCTTCTTTTGACATATCCTTACTCCTTTCTATTGTTTCGTTACAGGTGCAAATTTTGCTAATAAACGTTTAATACCAATCGGGCTTGGGAATGCAATATCTAATTCTTTTGCATCACCTTCACCTTTCACACTTACAACTGTACCAACTCCCCATTTTTGATGGGATGCTTTATCACCTACAGCCCAGCCAATTTGCTCTCCTCCTGTCGTTTTTACAGTTGGACGTACAAATGCAGAGCGAGAACGTGTTGTCATTGTCGTCGCACCAGCCGTTCTTCCTTTTGCACTAAACGTTTCACGCTTTGGCGCTGTTTCATTTAATGATTCTAGTAACTCCGTCGGAATTTCTGAAATAAATCGAGATGCTGCATTCATATTTGTTCTACCAAATAGAGTACGCATTTGGGCATTCGATAAATATAACTCTTCTTCCGCACGAGTGATACCTACATAGGCTAAGCGACGTTCTTCTTGCATTTCATCCTCTTCCATAAGAGAACGAGTATGCGGGAAGACACCTTCCTCTAAACCAATAATAAAGACAACTGGGAATTCCAGTCCTTTTGCCGAGTGCATCGTCATTAAAATAACTTCCTCACCCGCAGTTGGATCTTCGTCCACACGATCAATATCCGCAACAAGCGCTAAATCTGTTAAGAAAGCAACAAGACTCTTATCTTCACTTTGTGATTCAAATGTTTGCGTAACAGATAAGAACTCATCTAAGTTTTCAAGACGACCTTCCGCTTCTAAAGAACGTTCATTCTTTAACATATCGCGATAACCTGTTTTCTCAATAACTTCTTCTACCAATTCCGTAACAGATAGGTATTCTTGCATGTTTACCCAGTTGTGTAATTGACTTGCAAATTCTTTTACTGCTTTTGTAATTTTTGCACTTACCCCAACATGCTCAATCTCATCCATTACAGCTGTTAATGAAATACCATTTTGCACACCGTAGTTAATGATTTTATCGATAGACGTGGCACCGATCCCTCGTTTCGGCATGTTAATAATACGTGCGAAGCTAATCTCATCATCTGGATTTGCAATTAAACGTAAGTAAGCCAAAATATCTTTAATCTCTTTACGATCATAGAACTTAATGCCGCCGACAATTTTATATGGAATGTTGGATTTTAAGAAAATCTCCTCGACCATACGAGACTGCGCGTTAGTACGATACAGAACCGCAAAGTCTGTATATTTTCGATTCCCCATTTGAATTTCGTCGCGAATTTTTTTCGCAACAAAATATGCTTCATCCTTCTCCGTTGCAGCACGGTAATACGAAATCTTACTTCCAATTTGATTATCCGTCCATAATTTTTTTGGTTTACGATTTGAATTATTTTCAATTACAGCGTTAGCTGCATTTAAAATATTTTGTGATGAACGGTAATTTTGTTCTAACAAGATAACCTGTGCATTCTCATAGTCTTTTTCAAATGACAAAATGTTAGAAATATCTGCCCCGCGCCAACGATAAATTGATTGGTCAGAATCACCAACAACGCAAAGGTTTTTAAAGCGAGCAGCTAATTTATTCACAAGAATGTATTGCGCTCTGTTCGTATCTTGATACTCATCAACATGAATATACTGGAATTTACGCTGATAGAATTCCAATACTTCTGGAATACGATCAAATAATTGAATCGTGGTCATAATTAAATCATCAAAGTCTAATGAGTTATTTTTCAGAAGACGCTTTTGATACTCTGTATATACATCACTTGTTAATTTCTCAAATGGATCAGCAATTGAAATTTGCTTTGCATATTTGTCAGCTGATAACAATTCATTTTTCGCATTACTGATGCCACCTAAAATAGAACGTGGATCAAATTTTTTCGGATCAATATTTCGCTCTTTCATGATTTTTTTAACGACAGTAAGTTGATCACTTGCATCTAAAATCGTAAAGTTTCGATTAATCCCAATACGGTCGATATCACGTCGTAAAATACGTACACACATCGAGTGGAACGTAGAAATCCAAATATCCTCTGCTTCCGGACCAACAAGCGTATCGATACGCTCACGCATTTCACGAGCTGCTTTATTTGTAAAAGTAATTGCTAATACATTCCACGGTGCTACACCTTTTTCACCAAGTAAATATGCGATGCGATGTGTTAGCACACGCGTCTTACCACTACCTGCCCCCGCCATTAATAGAAGTGGTCCGTTTGTTGTTTGCACTGCCTTTTGCTGCTCTGGGTTTAAACCATTTAATAATTTATCAGTTATACTCATATGTGCCTTCACCTACTCTCCTTTTACAGCTTTTACTGTTTGTAACGCTGCTTTTATATCATCATAAATTACATTTCCTACAACGACTGTATCAGCGTACTGCGCCATTTCTTTTGCCTCTTTCGCACTTGAAATTCCGCCGCCGTAATATAGCTGTGCTTGTTGTAATTCTGCTTTTACATTTTTAACAAGTTCAATATCTCCGTAAGTACCACTATATTCTAAATAGAAAATTGGCAAGTTCAGAAGCTTGTCTGCCATACGTGCATATGCAATTACATCATCTTCTGTTAAATCACATTTCGCTTCTGTAAGCTGAGCTACCTTCGCTTCTGAATTTAAAACACAATATCCTTCCATGAAAATTTCATCCCAGTTCATAATATCCCCAAATTCTTTCAATGCCTCATGGTGAATCCCCGTTACCCATTCTACTTTTCGGCTATTTAAAACACTTGGAATGTAATAAAAATCAAATCCTGGTGTAAGTGCTTCAATGTCAGAAACCTCTAATACACAAGGAACTGCATATCTACGAATGCTTACTAGCATATGTAATACATTATCTATCGTTACTCCATCACTTCCGCCTACAATTACTGCATCCGTTCCAGATTCACAAATCATTTCTAAATGTTCATTACTTAATTCTTTATTAGGATCAAGCTTAAATACATGTTTCCATCCGGAAATATCGTACATGAAAACACCCTTTCTCTTATCTAATCACCTTTATGTGCTTGTTCAAAAAGGAGGATCAAGAGAGCCGAGCAGTTCGAGGCGCAGCAGCCAGGAGAATACGGAGTGTAGCTGACACTACATGAGTACCGGACTGGCGATGCAACGAAGAAATGCGACAGCTATCTTGACCGGACTTTTTGAACTTCCTTTTATGCATTCTTACATTATAACAAAAAAAGACACCTATACACACTTACAATCCAACATCTTTTTCACCGTCAAATGTTGGATTACATATCGTCAAACTTACGCGGAATAATAACAATTGAAATAGTATCTTCTATTTCTAAGCTGATGAAGAAGGAGTGTTTTCTTTGATGAAGCAAAACATCGGCATAATGAATGCTCTAATTCGAATTACACTCGGTTTGGTCGTACTAAGTTGTAGCACAGCTAAACTCACACGTAAACCATGGTGTACTTGGTCAAAGGTTTTGCTATGGCTTGGTGCAATGAGAATTGCAGAGGGAATCTTGCGTTTCTGTCCTATTACTGAAGCATGTAAATTTGGAAAATATATAAACATGAGTGCCTTTAAAATACCTAGCATGGATTTAAATAAAAAAGGACATGCTAAACAAGAAGAAGCAAGTCACACTTCCAGTCCTGACCTCCAAAAGTCAAAAGGAAGTTACGATGCTTCTGACAAAGAGATTGAGTCAGCGATTGAAGAAGCAATCCTGACGAAACCGCTTTGAATCATTTGTCAAGATGCAAGATGCTCTCAAAGGGACTTAGCTGCTGCAGTGGGCGGCTAAGTCTTCTTTATTTTACCACAAAACAGAACTAACGTTCCCTTTTGTTTTGTTTTTTCTTAAAGATTCGCATAAAAAAAGAGTGCATTTTTCACCCTTTATTTCCCTTGCGTTTGAATAAATTCTTTCTCTTGCTCTAGATCTGTTAATTTGTAGGCTTTACCAGTGTTACCACCTTGTATTTCCCAAAGAAAATTATGATCCTCAACTGCTTGAGAAAAATCACCTTTCTCCCATCCATTTTCCTCGTTTCTCTCTGACTCTTGAGTTAAGCAGCTTACTGTCCTTAAATAGTAGGATAAATCGCATTTTCAAGATGAGAGAGCAATTCGGTGCCCTCAAATGAAGAAACCTGTTGTTTCTCAAACAAGATGAATTCTTATAAGTAACTGTAGCTATATATTAATTTGAAATGTATCTAGCCGCACACCTAAAAAACCAATTCCTCCCACTCTTCTTAAGAATACTTTTATTTTTTTTCAGAAAATTAGGTTTTCCTCCCTTGCATTTAATGATATAAAAGTGATATCATTTTTATATCAGAAGGAGGCGATTAGTATGAGAGAAAAACAAGTATTTTACGTAAATGGTTTTCTAGGTATTATTGGTCTTTTAGTCTTAGCTGGTATCGGTGTATTTTGCCTCGTACAAGAAATATTTGTAGTAGCTGCACTTTGTCTAGTTTTAGCTGCGATTCTTGCCACCGGCATTGGAATTGTCCAACCGAATCAAGCAAAAGTGATTACGTTTTTTGGTAACTATTTAGGAACAATCCGTCAAAATGGATTATTTTTAACAATTCCATTCGCATTTCGTCAAACTGTTTCCCTTCGCGTTGAAAACTTTAATAGTAAAAAACTAAAGGTAAATGATGTCGATGGGAACCCGATTGAAATTGCAGCTGTCGTTGTTTATAAAGTCGTTGATTCTGCAAAAGCAATTTTCGGCGTTGAACATTACGATGAATTCGTAGAAATTCAAAGCGAAACAGCAATTCGCCACGTCGCAACGAAATATCCGTATGATAATTTCCAAGATGAAAATTGTATAACACTACGCGGAAATTCCGAAGAAATCTCTGAAGAATTAAAACGCGAATTAGAAGCACGTTTAGAAATTGCTGGTGTAGAAGTATTAGAAACTCGCCTAACGCATTTAGCTTACGCAACAGAAATTGCTCATGCAATGCTTCAACGTCAACAAGCAAAAGCAGTATTAGCTGCGCGCAAAGAGATTGTTGAAGGCGCTGTTCAAATGGCTAAAGATTCAATTCAAAAATTAGATGAAGAAGGCATACTTGATTTAGATGACGAGCGTAAAGCAAACATGGTTAACAACTTATTAGTTGCCATCGTTTCAGACAAAGGAGCACAACCGGTTATTAATACAGGAAGTCTATATTAAAGGTTGTAGGTATTATGGCTAAAAAGAAAAGTTTTCCATTACGTATTGATCCTGAATTACACGCAGTCATCGAAAAATGGGCAAATGATGAATTTCGTAGCGTTAACGCTCACATCGAGTATTTACTTCGGGAAATAGCTAAGCAAAAAGGAAGGCTCAAAAAAGAGAAAGATTCCTAAATTTCAAAAGACCGCTGAGATTTTAGCGGTCTTTTTCCATTACTTATGAATATTTTCGTTTCTCACTTTTCCTCGTGTAAATTAATTCATCAATAAACTTACATAATGCTGCTGTTTTCACACTATCTTTCCGATAAATAAAGTACGTTGGAATAAATCTATTTTCATTTAATAACGGTGTACGAACGAGCTCTTGATGAGAATCGAACTGCTCTGCTACCTCCCATGGAAGCATGGATACCCCAAGCCCAGCCTTTACACAGCCAATAATACCATCCAAAGAATTTAACTCCATTACTTTCCTTGGAACAATCCCTTCCGACAATAACCATTCTTCCAATACCTTTCTATAAAAACAACCAGATTGGAAAACGATAAACGACTGCTCTTCCATATATTTATGATTCATTAAAAGCCTTCTCTTTGACAGTAACATCATTTCCTCTTGAAATACTTCTATCTTTTCTAACGCTGAATCTTCAATGGTATTCGCTACAAATGCTCCCTCTAGCTCCTGTAAAAGTATTTTTTTCGTTAATTCTTCCGTTCTGTTCGTTTGAAGCCCAATCTCAACTTCTGGATATTTTGTATGATAATTAGAAAGAATACTTGGCAACCTAACTGCAGCTGCCGTTTCCATCGCTCCAATTTTCAAAATCCCCTCTGGTACATTTTTATAGGTAATTTCTCTTTTTGACTCATTCAATAATTGAATCATTTTTTCAGTATATCTCAATAATGTTTCCCCTGTTGGCGTTAGTGTGACCCCATTGCGGTGCCGATAAAATAACTGTGTCTCATACTCCGCTTCTAATCTTTTTATTTTTGCTGTTATATTCGATTGGACAAAATTAAGACGAACTGCTGCTTTTGAAATACTTTTCTCTTGCGCTACCATATAAAAAGCTACAAAATCTTGTAAATTCATTTTTCTCGTCCTTTCATTCATATCATTATTTTTGATATTACATATAAAAAAACAGCATTTTACGCGCTGTACATATTCTCCTATCATATGTATTAGAAGCTGTTTCAAGAAGGGTGGATTATATGAACGAAACAAAAACATGGAAAATGATTCTATCTGGCATATTTTCTTTAGTCGCTGTCATGGGAATTAGTCGCTTCGCCTACACGCCCATTATTTCTTTTATGGAAAAGCAAGCTCATGTAGAGGAAGACCTCGCTGGATATTTAGCCTCTAGTAACTATCTCGGCTATTTACTTGGCGCCTTCTTTATTGGATTCATTACGTTAAAAAATCGTGAAAAAGTGTTACATTATTGTTTACTCCTTAATGTCCTTTCGACCCTTTGTATGGGCTTTACCTCTCAAGTTTTCTTTTGGTTTCCTCTTCGGTTTATTGGAGGTTTTACAAGTGCTATCGTATTCGTTCTTGCTTCCAGTATTGTTTTAGATTATTTATTTCATCGGAATAAGCTTGTACTAAGCGGGATGATTTATAGTGGTGTTGGAATTGGAATTATTTTTGCTGGATTATTTGCCCCTCTATTCAACTCACTTTGGTATTGGAAGGGGGCTTGGATTGGATTAGGTCTTATTAGCTTTAGTTTAACTATTTTTGTATGGAAATGGTTAAGAGAGGATACTAGACATATTGCGCAAAAATCAAAAGTTACTGCAATAGATACCACTCATAGAAAAAACTATTTATTTTGGCTCATTTTAGCTTATGGGTTTGAAGGATTTGGATATATCATTACCGGAACCTTTCTTGTCACCATTGTAGAGAGGATTACCCTCTCATCCTTTTATGCCTCTTGTAGCTGGATTATTGTTGGTATCGCCGTTATTCCGTCTAGCTATATTTGGTCAAACATTGCTCAAAGGTACGGGACAACACGCGCCCTCATTTCTGCCTACCTTTTGCAAATTATAAGCGTACTTTCTCCACTCCTAATCCCAAACGTTATTGGAGCATTTTTAAGCGCCTTTCTTCTCGGAGCTACCTTTGTAGGAATCACTATTTTAACGACTACAGAGGCAAAAAGAATCAAACCAAATGAAAGCAATAAAATTATCGGTTACACCACCGGTATTTATGGTATCGGCCAAATTATTGGCCCAATCTTTACAGGCATTATCGCAAAACAAACTCAAAGCTTTTCTTTTCCACTCATTGGTGCTGCGCTTACATTAATTATTTCAATTTTATTGTTATTAATTGGTGAACTAACCATAAAGAAGGAAAATGTTCATCCATTCACTGCTAACAAAAAAGTGAAAGAAAAACTTTGAGGAACTAGAAACTTCTGATTTAACTCCATCTAAATAAAAATGCTATTATTCTTGTCTTATATAATTTCTGAAATAGATTAACCTTTTCTTCAATTCTACTATAAAAAATAGTAGCACAGACTGTATCTTTGGTCTGTGCTACTAATCTTAATATATTTTGCTATTTTATGCATCGCAATTATTTATTGCTAGACATTTTCTCTATTGATTTTGAATTTGCAAATAATGCTTCCTTTAATAAACACCGGACAAGTAAAAGTAATATTCAAATCGATTAAGTATATGAATGGGGTTGCTTACTAATTTTGCAGAATTATATAAAATACGAATCTAAAGTAAAGTTTACTTTCGCTTTAGATCCGTATTTCGTCGGCTTAATTAGTTCGTAGTAAGAAACTTACTAGATTATCAACGTTATTGTTAAACAGAACTATATAAATCCAAATCAAAAAGCAGCATAAACCTTTTCTTTTTAGAAGGGAGAGAGCATCCGCTCATGGTATAGTAGCAACTTATATGTCGAAAAATCAAAATGGATATATGTTATAAAAAAACGAAATAAGACAAAAAAAGCTAACATAAAACATGTTAGCTTCTAGCAATCTACTTTTTCAATTGCGCGGTATCCTATATCACTTCGATAAAATAAACCATCGCTCTCAATTTTTTCTATCTCTTTATATACTTTATCCTTCGCTTCTTGTAAGTCTTTTGCTTTACAAGCAACAAATAGTACGCGACCACCGTTCGTTACAAAATCTCCATGTTTCATGGCTGTACCTGCGTGAAAGACAATTACACCTTCTAATGTATCTAATCCACGAATCACAGCACCTTTTTCATATGCTTCTGGATATCCTTTTGAAGCAAGTACTACACCAATAACCGCTTCTTCGGACCATTTAAGAGTTAGCTCTTTCCCATCTAATACATCATTACATACGTCGACTAAATCACTCTCTAAACGAGGTAATACAACTTCTGTTTCTGGATCACCAAAACGCGCATTAAATTCAATTACTTTCGGTCCTTCACTTGTTAAAATAAGACCTGCATATAAAATGCCTGTAAATGAACGTCCTTCTTTGATCATCGCCTGAGCGGTTGGATGTAAAACAGTTTCAATCGCTACTTCAACCGCTGATTCTGGAATTTGTGGTACTGGAGAATATGCCCCCATTCCTCCTGTATTCGGTCCTTTATCACCATCAAAAGCACGTTTATGATCTTGTGCAATTACCATTGGATATACAGTTGTTCCATTTACAAATGCCATTAAAGAAAATTCTTGTCCATCTAAAAACTCTTCAATAACAACCTTTTTACTTGCTTCCCCAAACTTTACATCTTGTAGCATTTCCTTTACAGCTTGCAATGCCTCTTCTAACGTCATTGCTACTGTTACACCTTTTCCAGCCGCTAAACCGTCCGCTTTAATAACAATTGGTGCACCAACTTTTTGAATATACGCTACTGCTTCCTCATAGTTCGTGAACGTTTCATATGCTGCCGTTGGAATGTCGTACTTTTCCATCAATTCTTTTGTAAAAGCTTTACTTCCTTCAATCACAGCAGCTGCTTTATTCGGACCAAAAACGCGAAGTCCCTCTGCTTCAAAACGATCAACAATTCCATTCATAAGCGGAATTTCTGGACCAACGAATGTTAAACCTATATCGTTCTCTTTCGCAAACAAAACAAGTGCGTCAAAATCATTTTCGTCAATAGCAACTGGTGTTGCCACATCTCTCATACCTTCATTTCCCGGTGCTACATATACCTTTTCCACTTGCTCAGACTGTGCAAACTTCCAAGCTAAAGCATGCTCGCGCCCACCGCGGCCGATTACTAAAACATTCATATCTCATCCTCCATTATTCAAATAAGTACAAACTAGGAGCAATGCCCCTAGTTTGTTTCTATTCGTTCATGTTCAAAAAGAAGATTATCTTGACCGGACTTTTTGAACTTCCTCTAACAATATAAGTTTAAAAAGGAGGACCAAGAGAACCGAGCAGTTCAAGGCGCTGTAGCCAGGAGGATACGGAGTGTAGCTTGTACTACATGAGTACCGGACTGGCAAAGCAACGAAGAAATGCGAAGGTTATCTTGACTGGACTTTTTAAACCTCAACAATAAGAGTTTAAAAAGGAGGATCAAGAGAACCGAGCAGTTCAAGGCGCTGTAGCCAGGAGGATACGGAGTGTAGCTTGTACTACATGAGTACCGGACTGGCAAAGCAACGAAGAAATGCGAAGGTTATCTTGACCGGACTTTTTAAACCTCCTCTATTAATGTTTGAAATGACGTACGCCAGTGAACACCATAGCAATGCCATACTCATCTGCTTTTTTAATAGAATCTTCATCACGGATAGATCCGCCTGGTTGAATGATTGCTGTAATACCTGCTTTAGCAGCTTCTTCTACTGTATCTGGCATTGGGAAATATGCATCAGATGCAAGTGCACTGCCTTGTGCTTTCTCACCAGCTTGTGTAATTGCAATTTTCGCAGAGCCAACACGGTTCATTTGTCCAGCGCCAACGCCGATTGTCATGTTATCTTTGGCTAAAACAATTGCATTTGATTTTACGTGTTTTACAACTTTCCAAGCTAATTTTAAATCATTCCATTCTTGCTCTGTTGGTTCGCGTTTCGTTGGAATTGTGATTGTTGCGTCTTCTAACGCTAATGTATCCTCTTCTTGTACAAGTAAACCACCTTGAATAGAAGTTAATTTCTTACTAGCTGTTGCAACTTTAGCAATATCAACAGTTAACAGACGTAAGTTTTTCTTACTTTGCAACACTTCTAAAGCTTCCTGTGAGAAAGAAGGAGCAATAATAATTTCTAAGAAAATCTCATGCAATTTTTCTGCTGTAGCTTTATCAATTTCACGATTGGCTGCAATAATGCCGCCAAAGATTGATACTGGATCCGCTTCATAAGCACGTGTATATGCTTCATGAATATCCGTACCAACACCAACTCCGCATGGATTCATATGTTTTACTGCTACCACTGCTGGCTCTGTAAATTCTTTCACGATGCTAAGCGCCGCATCTGCGTCATTGATGTTGTTATAAGATAACTCTTTTCCGTGTAACTGCTCTGCATATGCAACAGAAGAAGTTGCTGCAAATGGCGCTTTATAGAATGTTGCTTTTTGATGTGGGTTTTCGCCGTAACGTAAGTCTTGTTTTTTCTCAAATGTTACTGTTAATGTTTCTGGGCTTTCTTCTCCCATTTGTTCTGTTAAATAGTTTGAAATTAATGCATCATACGCCGCTGTATGACGGAATACTTTTGCTGCTAATTTACGTTTTGTTTCGTCTGTAACTTCACCGTTTTCTTTTAGCTCAGCTAATACAACATCATAATCTGTTGGATCTACGATAACTGATACAAATTTATGATTTTTCGCAGCTGAACGAATCATTGTTGGACCACCGATATCAATATTTTCAATTGCATCAGCAAACGTTACATCAGGCTTAGCAATTGTTTCTTTAAATGGATATAGATTTACAACAACAAAATCGATTGGCTGAATACCTAATTCATTCATCTGCGCTACATGCGTTTCATTATCACGTACTGCAAGTAAACCACCATGAATATTTGGATGTAATGTTTTCACACGACCATCCATAATTTCTGGGAAACCTGTTACTTCAGAAATACCGATTACTTGTAAACCATTTTCCTCTAATAATTTCTTCGTTCCACCTGTTGAAATAACTTCAATCCCTTGATCAAGTAATCCTTTGACAAATTCTACAACGCCTGTTTTATTTGAAACACTTACTAATGCACGCTTTTTCATTTATCCTTCACCCCTAGTTGAATGTTATTTAACAGTTGGCTCTTTCTTAGCTTGAACAACTTTGTTCACCGTATCTACGTACAATCTATGTTCAACTTGCTGAATTTTCTTTTGTAAACTTTCTCTCGTATCCGTTTCAGAAACTGTTACTGCTTCTTGTGCGATAATTGGTCCTGTATCCATCCCTGCATCCACATAATGAATGGTCACACCAGTTACTTTCACACCCGCTTCTAATGCTTGACCGACAGCGTCTTTCCCTGGAAAACTCGGTAATAATGACGGATGAATATTTATGATTTTACCGCCATATGCTTCCAGTAATGTAGGACCAATCAAACGCATATATCCTGCTAAAATAACACAATCAATCTCGTATTCTCGCAGTTTTTTTAATATCTCATTTTCAAATGCTTCTTTTGATTCATATTCTTTCGCTGAAAAAGCAAAGCATGGAACATGATGATAATGCGCCCGTCCGAGCACACGTGCTTCAGGTTGATCGCTTACTAGCAAACTAATTTCAGCATGTAATCTTTTTTCTTCCACTGCATTAATTAGTGCTTGGAAGTTAGACCCGCTTCCAGAGGCAAAGACTGCCAATCTGCTCATAGTTCTGTGCCTCCATTAAAAGTAACACCTGCTCCTTTTACAGTACGTCCAATAATATGCGCTTTTTCTCCTTGTTCTGAAAGAAGCTCGATAACAGCTTTTGCATCTTCTTCTTTTACTGCAACTACCATACCAATACCCATGTTAAAAATATTGAACATTTCTTTTTCTTCTAGTTTTCCAACCTCTTGAAGTAAGCTAAAAATCGGTTGAATTTGCCAAGAACCTAGTTCAATTTCTGCACCAATTCCTTCCGGCAACATACGTGGAATATTTTCAATAAAGCCGCCACCTGTAATATGTGCCATGCCATACACTTCATACTTTTTCAATAGTTCTAAAATAGGTTTGACATAAATTTTTGTTGGTTTTAATAGTTCTTCACCAAGAGGTAGTTCTAAGCGACCATGTATACGATCTAAAGATAGCTGTCCGTCTTCTAACAACACTTTTCGTACTAAAGAATATCCGTTACTATGAATACCACTAGATGCTAAACCAATTAATACATGACCAGCTTCAATAGACTGACCTGTTACAATTTTCTTTTTATCAACAATTCCAACAGTAAAACCAGCTAAGTCATACTCTTCAGTGGAATACATACCTGGCATCTCAGCTGTCTCTCCGCCAATTAGTGCACACCCCGCTTGGCGACAACCTTCTGATATACCTTTGACGATGTTTTCAATTTTACTAGGTTCTGCTTTACCACAAGCAATGTAATCAAGGAAGAAAAGCGGTTCTGCCCCTTGGACAACAATATCATTTACACACATTGCCACTGCATCAATACCAATCGTGTCATGTTTATCCATCATGAAAGCGAGCATCAATTTTGTACCCACGCCGTCTGTTCCAGATACTAATACGGGTTCTTCTAATGCAAATTTTGATAGATCGAACATGCCCCCAAAACCGCCTAGACCGCCTAGCACTTCTTTTCTCATTGTTGTTTGTACGTGTTTTTTCATACGAGATACCGCTTCATATCCAGCTTCAATATCTACTCCTGCTTGCTTATATGCATTCGCCATCGTTTTTTACACCTCGTCTTTTAATTTCTCCCACCCGAGCGGGCACTCTCTCTATAGAGTATGTTTTAGGAAAAAGCTAGCTTCTACTTAAAATGAAGTAGAAGCTTCTCGCTTTTTTACTTCATACTTTCTAAAAGCTCTTGCTCATAATCATAAAGAGCTGTTGGATAATCTCCATTAAAGTAAGCCATACATAAGCCGCCGTATTTCCCTTCATATGGGCGTCCAATTGCATCTACTAGGCCATCTTCACTTAAAAATGTTAAAGAATCTGCACCGATGATTTGACGTATTTCTTCTACAGAGTTGTTTGCTGCGATTAATTCTTTTCTTGTTTGAATATCAATTCCATAGAAACAAGGATACTTAAGTGGTGGAGAAGCAATTCTCACATGCACTTCTGTCGCCCCTGCTTCACGGAGCATACGAACAATTCGTTTACTTGTTGTTCCTCGTACAATTGAATCATCAATCATAACAACACGTTTTCCTTCGACTACTCCTCGTACTGCTGAAAGCTTCATTTTTACCCCTTGCTCACGCAATTCTTGAGAAGGTTGAATAAAAGTACGTCCGACATAACGATTTTTAATTAATCCTAATTCATATGGAATTCCAGTTGCTTCTGCATAACCAATTGCTGCGGAAATACTAGAGTCTGGAACACCTGTTACAACATCTGCTTCAATAGGAGCTTCCATCGCTAAACGTTTCCCCATGTTTTTACGTGCTGCATGAACATTGATGCCAGCAATATTGGAATCTGGACGTGCAAAGTAAATGTATTCCATACTGCAAATTGCATGATCTACTTCGTTTGTAAAACGATCTACTTGAATCCCTTCATCATTAATGATAAGAAGTTCTCCAGGTTCTACATCACGAATGTATGTTGCACCAACTACATCAAAAGCACATGTTTCAGATGCGACAACGTATGCATCTCCCATTTTCCCGATTGAAAGTGGGCGGAATCCATTCGGATCTAGCGCAACAATCATTTCGTTACCTGTTAATAATAGGTAAGCAAATGCACCTTTTACTTTGTTTAATGCATCTTTCACACTCTCAATTAGTGAACCTTTTGTATTACGTTTAATTAAATGAAGTAGTACTTCTGTATCCGAACTCGTTTGGAAAATACTTCCTTCCGCTTCTAATTCACGGCGAAGCATTTTTGCGTTAATTAAATTCCCGTTATGAGCTAATGCCATACTATGATCAGAAAAACGGAATAGTAGTGGTTGAACATTTGCCACTTCACTTCCGCCAGCTGTTGCATAGCGTACGTGACCAATTGCTGATTTTCCGTTTAAGCCTTCTAGCTCACCTCTTGAAAACACTTCTGATACTAAACCTAACCCCTTATGGCCAACAATTTTCTCCCCGTTATTTACGACAATGCCTGCGCCTTCTTGCCCACGATGCTGTAAACTATGCAATCCGTAGTACGTAACTTGTGCTGCATTTTCATGCCCCCAAATTCCGAAAACGCCACATTCTTCATTTAACCCCTTTATTTCAGCAAGCATGGGATTGCCCCTTTCCAAACCCTTCTCATTTCGTCAACATTTGCTGTAAGTAATACTTCATTTTCTTCATTATAAATTGTTACTTCATTTGTATTTGTGACTTCCCCAACTTGAATTGCTCCTACTACTTTCTCAAACGCTTCTTGCTGTTCACGTTTTACCGTTACAACAAAACGAGATTGTGATTCTGCGAATAATGCCGCCGTTGCTTCTCCATCTAATTTCACAGTAGCACCTAGGCCTTTAGCTCCAATTGCACTTTCAGCAATAGCAACCGCTAAACCACCTTCTGCAACGTCATGTGCAGATTGAACAAGTCCCGCTTGAATTGCTTCTAGTAATTGTTTTTGACGTTTTGATTCTACTTCTAAATCGATACTTGGTGATTGACCGAAGATTTTGCCGTATACCATCTTCTGCAGTTCACTTCCACCAAATTCAGCTTTTGTTTCGCCAATTACATAAACTAGATCTCCGGCTTGTTTAAACTCTTGTGTTGTTACATGTTTTAAGTCATGAACAAGACCGACCATACCAACAGTTGGTGTTGGATATACAGCTTCACCACTACGTTCGTTGTACATCGATACGTTTCCACCAATAACTGGAGTCTGTAGTGTACGACAAGCTTCACTCATACCATCTACTGATTTCTCAATTTGCCAGAAAATCTCTGGTTTTTCCGGGTTACCGAAGTTCAAGCAATCTGTGATTGCAAGTGGCTCTCCACCAGAGCATACAATGTTACGAGCTGCTTCTGCTACTGCAATTTTACCGCCCATTTCAGGATCTAAGTAAATGTAGCGAGAGTTACAATCTGTTGTCATTGCTAATGCTTTTTCTGTGCCACGCACACGTACAACTGCCGCGTCTGATCCTGGTGTAACAACTGTACTTGTACGTACTTGATAATCATATTGATCATATACCCACTCTTTACTTGCAATCGTTGGTTGTTGTAATAGAGCTAGTAACGTTTCTTTATAATTATCTACTTTCGGTGTTTCCATCTTCATTTCTTGGAACTCTTTAAAATAAGCTGCCTCTTTTGAAGGCTTATGATAAATTGGTGCTTCTTCTGCTAATGCATCCGCTGGCACTTCTGCTACCATTTCACCTTTATGGAATAATCGAAGCATTTTATCTTCAGTTACTTTCCCCATCGTAACTGCTGCTAAGCCGTACTTTTCAAATAAATCTACAATTTCTTGCTCTCTACCTTTTTTCACAACAATTAACATACGTTCTTGTGATTCAGATAGCATCATTTCATATGGTGTCATACCTGTTTCACGCTGTGGTACATCATCTAAATACATTTCAATACCCATTCCTGCTTTACTTGCCATTTCCGCAGAAGATGATGTTAAGCCCGCAGCTCCCATATCTTGAATTCCAACAAGAGCATCAGATTGAATAAGCTCTAAGCATGCTTCGATAAGAAGCTTCTCCATAAATGGATCGCCTACTTGTACTGCTGGACGTTTTGCTTCCGAACTCTCAGATAGTTCTTCCGATGCGAAAGTTGCACCGTGAATACCATCGCGTCCTGTTGAAGCCCCTACATACATTACTGTATTACCAGCACCGTGCGCTTGCCCTTTTTTAATATCTTCGTGATTAATTAGACCAACGCACATTGCATTTACAAGTGGGTTTCCTTCATAACATGGATCAAATTGTACTTCTCCGCCCACAGTTGGAATACCGATGCAGTTACCGTATCCTGCAATCCCTGCAACTACTTCTTCAAATAAGTATTTCACGCGTGGTGATTGTAATTCACCGAAGCGAAGAGAGTTTAATAGAGCAACTGGACGTGCTCCCATAGAGAATACATCGCGAATAATACCGCCAACACCCGTTGCCGCACCTTGATATGGCTCAATTGCTGAAGGGTGGTTATGACTTTCCATTTTAAATACAACAGCTTGATTATCACCAATATCTACAATTCCTGCACCTTCACCAGGTCCTTGTAGTACGCGTTCTCCTGTTGTTGGGAACTTACGAAGAACTGGTTTTGAGTTTTTATAACTACAATGCTCTGACCACATAACAGAAAATAGTCCTGTTTCTGTGTAGTTCGGCAAACGTCCTAAAATCTTTTCAACCATGGCAAACTCTTCGTCTGTTAGCCCCATTTCCGCATATATACGTTCTTCTTTAATTTGTGTTGGATTTGGTTCAAGCATTAACGACATATGTTTCCCTCCAATGTTTCAAAATAGATTGAAAGACTTTTAAACCTTCAGCGCCGCCAAGAAGTTCACTCACAGCACGCTCTGGATGTGGCATCATGCCAAGTACATTTCCTTTTTCATTTACAATACCAGCAATATCTGAAACACTTCCGTTTGGATTTTCTACGTAGCGGAAGGCAATTTGATTGTTTTCTTCTAATTCTTTAAGAGTTGCTTCATCGCAGTAGTAATTCCCTTCACCATGTGCGATTGGAATATTTATTACTGCATCTTTTTCATATTGCGATGTAAACATCGTTTCGTTATTTTCAACACGTAACTGAACAGTACGGCACATAAACTTTAAGTTTTTATTTCGCATTAATGCACCTGGTAACAATCCTGATTCAACTAAAATTTGGAATCCATTACATACGCCTAAAATTGGTTTTCCTTGCTCAGCTGCTTTTTGCACAGCCTTCATTGCATTTGCGAAGCGAGAAATGGCACCGCAGCGAAGATAATCGCCGTAAGAGAATCCTCCTGGTAAAAGAATCGCATCATATTCATCTAAATTCTCTGCATCATGCCAAACGTAGTCTACCTCTTCGCCAAGCTCATCTTTAATTGCATGAAACATATCAACATCACAGTTCGAACCTGGAAAAACGATTACGGCAAATTTCACTGTGCGACAACCTCCTCAACTTCATAACGGAAATCTTCCATTACAACGTTTGCTAATAGTTTTTCACACATTTCTTTTACCTTGCTATCCAGATCAGTTACTGATTTATCAATTGTTAACTCCATATATTTACCGATACGAACATCCTGTACTTCTGTAAAGGAAAGACTATGCAGAGCACCTTTCACTGCTGTTCCTTGTGGATCTAATACGCTCTCTCTTAATGTTACATATACCTTAACTTTATACATGTGAAGCTCCCCCTAAACGTTTTAAAATTTCTTCATATGCCTCTGTTAAATTACCAAGATCACGGCGGAATACATCTTTATCAAATTTCTCATTGCTCTCTTCATCCCATAAACGGCAAGTATCTGGTGAAATCTCATCCGCTAATACGATTTCGCCTTCTTCTGTTAGCCCAAACTCTAATTTAAAATCTACTAATCTTACACGACAGCTTGCGAAGTGCTCAATCAATACTTGATTGATTTGTAGAGCTTTTTCTCGTAATGTACTTACTTGCTCTGGCGTTGCAACGTTTAACACACGAATATGATCTTCTGTTACAAGCGGATCTCCTAAATCATCATCTTTGTAGTAAAGTTCTACGATTGGTGATGCAAGTGCAGTTCCTTCTTCCATTCCTAATCGTTTTGAAAGACTTCCTGCAATTACGTTTCTTGTGACAACCTCTAATGGAATAATGCTTACCTTTTTCACAAGTTGTTCTGTGTCTGACAACTTTTCAACAAAATGTGTTTTGATTCCCACTTCTTGTAACTTTCTGAATAAAAGAGTTGTAATCTCATTGTTCAGACGACCTTTTCCTGTAATTGTCGCTTTTTTCTCCCCATTGAAAGCAGTAGCACTATCTTTGTACTCTACCCAAACCATATCTGCTGCTTCTGTACGATAAATTCTTTTTGCCTTACCTTCATACAGCAATTCTAGCTTTTGCATTTCGCAAGCCCCCTGTAGTTTGAAAAATATGAATAGTATATTTATAAAGAATGGCACAGAATGACTCTATTCTGTGCCATATAAAATTTTCAGCTTAGTTTAATCCAAGACGTTCAAAGATTGTATCAACGTGTTGTAAGTGATGCTCATAGTTGAAGCATTCGTTGATTTCTTCTTGTGTTAATTTGCTTGTAATACGCTCATCTGCTTCTACAAGCTCTTTAAATTGTACTTGTGTCTCCCAAGCTTCCATCGCCTTAGGCTGTACGATATCATAAGCTTCTTCACGTACCATACCTTTGTCGATTAGCGTAAGCATTACGCGTTGAGAATAAATTAAGCCGTATGTTCTTTGCATATTGCGTTTCATGTTCTCTGGGAATACCGTTAAGTTTTTCACGATATTACCAAAACGATTTAACATGTAGTTTAATGCGATTGTTGCATCTGGTAAGATAACGCGTTCTGCAGAAGAGTGAGAAATATCACGTTCATGCCATAATGGAACGTTTTCGTAAGCAGTTAGCATGTAACCACGAATTAAGCGTGCCATACCAGTCATATTTTCAGATCCAATTGGATTACGCTTATGTGGCATTGCAGAAGAACCTTTTTGACCTTTCGCAAAGAACTCTTCTACTTCACGAGTTTCACTCTTTTGTAAACCACGAATTTCAACTGCCATCTTCTCGACAGATGTTGCGATTAATGCAAGTGTTGACATGTAATGTGCATGACGATCGCGTTGCAACGTTTGTGTTGAAATTGGTGCTGCTTCTAATCCTAAGTTTTCACAAACATATTTTTCTACGAATGGATTAATGTTCGCGTATGTACCAACTGCACCAGACAATTTACCAACGCGAACTGTATCAGCTGCTTGTTTGAAACGCTCTAAGTTACGTTTCATTTCTTCATACCAAAGACCCAGTTTTAAACCAAATGTAGTTGGTTCTGCATGAACACCGTGTGTTCTTCCCATCATAACTGTGTATTTATGTTCTTTTGCTTTGTTAGCTAAAATAGTAATGAAGTTTTCTAAGTCTTTTAATAGAATTTCATTTGCTTGTTTTAAGATGTAAGATAACGCTGTATCGACTACGTCTGTAGATGTTAAACCGTAGTGAACCCATTTACGTTCTTCACCTAACGCTGGTGTTTCTGATACTGCACGAGTGAAAGCAACTACATCATGGCGTGTTTCTTTTTCAATCTCATAAATACGATCAATATCGAATGATGCATTCTCACGAAGTTTTTTTACATCTTCTTTTGGAATATCACCAAGTTCAGCCCATGCCTCACAAGCTAAAATCTCAACTTCTAACCATGCTTTAAATTTGTTCTCTTCCGTCCAAATCGCACCCATCTCAGGGCGTGTATAACGACTAATCATCTTTTTCCCTCCAAAAGTTGTTCTTGATGGTCCCAAATATGCAAGCTTTGCGCTTTCTTTAAAGCAACTTCAATACTTTCGTTCAAAATATTTACATGCCCCATTTTACGCTGCGCTTTTGCTTCTTCTTTTCCATACAAGTGTAAATAGCACCCGGTTAATCTATTCACTTGTCCTAGGACCCCTTCTATATGTTCGCCTAAAATGTTAACCATGACAACTGGTTTTAACAAATTTGTTTCTCCTAGAGGTAAATTACAGATTGCTCGAATATGTTGCCCAAATTGACTCGTTTCACATGCATCAATTGTATAATGCCCTGAATTGTGAGGTCTTGGTGCCAATTCATTAATATAAATCCCACCATCTGCCGTAGCAAACATCTCTACCGCTAGTGTTCCCACAAGCTGAAGTTCATCCGCCAGCACCTGTGCATATTCAATTCCTTTTTGTGAAAGTGCTTCTGTGATGCGAGCTGGTACGATAGATTCATGTAAGATGTTATTAACGTGAATATTTTCAGCTACTGGAAATACCTTCGTTTCACCACTTACGCTACGAGTTACAATAACTGATATTTCTTTTTCAAATGGCACCCATTTTTCAAGAATACATTCAGCTTGATTTACAAGTTCCATTGCTCTTGCAACATCCGCTTCACTTTTTAAAACAACTTGCCCTTTACCGTCATATCCTCCTGTTGTTGTTTTTAACACACAAGGAAAGGAAAGTTCCGTAATTGCTTCTAAAAGCTCTTCTTGCTTCTGTATAAGTCTATATGGCGCTACTGGTAATCCAGCCTTTACGATTGCATTCTTTTCTGTAAAACGATTTTGCGTTTTATTTAACAACTGGCTGCCTTGTGGTAAATACGCATGTTTTTCAAGCCATTGTAAACATCTATAATCAATATTTTCAAATTCATATGTGATAACATCGCTTATTTCGGCTAAATGCTGAATTGCTTTCAAATCATCATAAGATGCAACAATTTCAATATCAGCAACTTGTGCACATGGTGAATGTTTTACAGGATCTAAAACAGCAATTTTATAACCCATTTCTTTCGCTGCTAGCGCCATCATTCTTCCAAGCTGCCCACCACCAATAATTCCAATTGTTTTTCCTGGTAAAATGATTCTTGTCATATCAACTCACTACCTTCACGCACATTTTTCTCAATTGCTTCTCGTCTCAGTTCTAATGCATCATGTATGTCATCATGAAATGATCCAAGTATTTGTGCTGCAAGTAGTCCTGCGTTTGTTGAACCGGCCTTACCAATTGCAACAGTTGCAACTGGAACTCCTCCGGGCATTTGAACGATAGACAGTAACGAATCTAACCCATTTAACGCTTTTGATTGAACAGGAACACCGATTACAGGAAGATTCGTCTTCGCTGCAACCATCCCTGGTAAATGAGCGGCTCCTCCGGCTCCAGCAATAATAACTTTTAATCCACGTTCACGAGCTGTTTCTGCATATTCAAACATATAATCTGGAGTCCGATGAGCGGATACAACTTTCTTCTCATACGGAATGTGTAATTCATCTAAAATGTCACAAGCATATTTCATTGTTTCCCAGTCTGACGTGCTTCCCATTATGATTCCAACTAGTGATTTCATATTAGAATCCCCCCGATTCAAATAAAAAAAGCCTGAAATAGAACATTTTCTCTTTTACTATGAGAGAAAGCGCTCTACTCAGGCATACGTATCCCTTGTGAATAGAAAATACCGAGTGACTTTCCCTCATAGTCTAACGAATAACGGTCGTTAGGTAGAGACTTGCAGGCCATATCCCCGCGATTATATGAGGTGCGATATAATATTGTTTCTATGGCTATATTAACAACATTTCATAAGTCATGTCAACAAATAATCGAATGTTTTTTTATTAGTTATTGATAACGTTCGTGTTTTAGTTATATTCAAAAGAAGAAGTGAAAATATATGCAAGTAGGAAAGGGAATTAGGGTAGGAGTATAAGATACAATCATATGAAGATCTAGTCGTGTAATCTACAGTGAAACTTCCATCACCAATCGAATTTCATCTTCAGATTTATATTATTTATAACCTTATTAGAAGAAGTAGTAATCAAATTAAGGTTAAAACAATTCCATTTTTTGCATATTCAAGTAAAAATCATAATACTATTACTATAATTTTATAGGTGGATTGATTATGCAGAAACTTATTATATTGTCATATTTATTCTTTTTGATTGCAGTAACAGCTGTAATTATTCAGTCTTCCTTTATAACTTCTCACTTTTTCTATGTTCATTACTTCAAATCTATACTTCTTGTAGAAATAATCAGTCCGATTATTGGAATTATTTTAGGTTTGTTCGGAAAAGCTGGAAAGCCAAAACAAATTGCTATTGTTTTACATAGTCTCTTCTTTATTTGTTTCTCACTTTTAGCATCTCTAAATTTATGGATTATTACATTTGGAAAATAAAAATGCACACAAAAAAACCTAAGTCGAAACGACTTAGGTTTTTGCTTGGCGACGTCCTACTCTCACAGGGACAAGGTCCCAACTACCATCGGCGCTAGAGAGCTTAACTTCCGTGTTCGGTATGGGAACGGGTGTGACCTCTCTGCCATCATCACCAAACTGATGAAGGTATATTCCTTCAAAACTAGATAACATTTGCTACATATTATATGGTTAAGTCCTCGATCTATTAGTATTCGTCAGCTCCACATGTCA